>NZ_JRMM01000173.1:0-7758 GCF_000972905.1 Mycobacterium sp. UM_Kg27 | reverse complement strand
TTCGGATAAGGCCTGGGCACAATGACATCCTTCCAGCCCACCCCGCAAGGCAAGCCAACTCAGATGTCACCTATCCGTGCAGCAGACCCGATCGCGGTCGCGGTGCTCGCCGGCTTGGTGTCGATATGGGTGCTGGCCTCCACGGTTCCGGCAATCGCCGATCCGCACAGCTATTCGTTGCCGGTGCGCCGGCTGGCCGGTTTCCTTGCTTCGGGCCTGGACGCATCGCTGATACCGGTAATCGCCTACCTGCTCGGTATTTTCGCCTGGGTTCTCGATCGATGAGCCGTTCCCGAACCGGCCCGGCTCCCGGGTACTCCAAGGTGATCCGGCTCGGCGGTGCCGCCGGGGTCTTGGCCGTGGCGTTGTGGACATCCCCGCCGGTCTTGGCGATCAACCCGCCGACCGTTGACGCCGGTGTCGTGCCGCCCAGCGGGACTCCAGGGCCGGTGCAGGCCACCCAGCAGAACAGCGAGTGCGGCACTACCGAGATCATCGCCGGCACCGATCTCACGGAACCCCCTGCCGCGCAACGGCAGATCGATCTTGCTGCGGCATGGCAGTTCTCTCGCGGCGACGGCCAGACCGTGGCCGTCATCGACACCGGGGTGCGGCCCGGCCCGCGCCTGCCTGCCGTCGAACCCGGGGGCGACTACATCGGCACCACCGACGGCCTGACCGACTGCGACGGGCACGGAACGCTGATCGCCGGGCTCATTGCCGGTCAGCCCGGTGACGACGGGTTTGCCGGCGTGGCGCCGGCGGCCCGGCTGCTGTCCTTGCGTGCCACGTCCGCAAAGATCACACCGGCAACCTCCAGCGGTGATCCGGAGTCGGCGCAGGCGGCCTTCACTGTGGCGGCCCTGAGCCGGGCGATCGTGCACGCCGCGGACCTCGGTGCACGGGTGATAACCGTCTCGGCAGTGCACTGCGTGCCCGCCGACCGCCCCGTCGACCAGTCCGAACTCGGCGCGGCCATTCGCTATGCGGCGGTAGACAAAGACGCCGTCGTGATCGCTGCTGCCGGCGACAGTGGCGCCACCGGGTCGTTCGGCGGTGGAACCGGTTGCCAGTCCAACCCGCTGACCGACCTGAGCCGACCCGGCGACCCGCGCAGTTGGGGGACCGTTGGGTCGGTATCGATCCCGTCGTCCTGGCAGCCCTATGTGCTGTCGGTGGCATCGTTGGCGCCCAACGGTCAGCCCTCGAAATTCACAACGGCAGGACCGTGGGTCGGGGTCGCAGCACCGGGCGAGAACATCGTGTCGGTGAGCAACCGCGATGACGGTGGCCTGGCCAACGCACTGCTCGGCGCCAGACAGAAACTGGTCCCGCTCAGCGGTACCGGCTACGCATCCGGCTACGTGGCCGGCGTCGCAGCGCTGGTTCGCAGCCGGTATCCGGAACTGAGCGCGGCGCAGGTGATCCACCGACTCACCGCAACCGCGCGCAACACCGCCCGGGCCCCGTCGAACATCCTCGGTGCCGGAGCCCTGGACCCGGTGGCCGCACTGACCTGGCAGTTACCCATCGGATCTGTCCCGGCCGCGGAGCCGGTGAAGCGGGCGGTTCCGCCTCCGCAACCGGAACCGAAGAACTACACGCCGCAGCTCGTCGCCTCGGGCGGCGCAGCGGCGCTGGGATTGGCCGTCGGCGCCACCGCGATCGCGGCACGCCGGAGAAAGGAGACCGCCCTGTGAGTACCCACCAGCCATCCTGGCCCGGCACCGGCCGAATCGCCGCGGTGCTTTTCGCTGCGGTGGCCGTGGCTGCCGCCTACCCCTGGCACGCGACCCGCGAGCGTTGGGTACTGGGCATCGGCGTCGCCGTCGCTGCCGTCTTGGTGACGCGTTGGCGCGGGTTACCCCTGACCACGCTGCTGCGGCGCCGAGTGGCGCTCAACCGCGGCAAGCACGGGGAACGCCGAGCCCGCAGAACCGCCACGGACCCGCGGGTCACCGCGCTGCTGAACGTCGCGGCGCCGCAGGAAGACACCGATGTGCTTCCGCTGCCGCTGATCGCCCGCTACCTGGACCGTTACGGCCTGCGGGCCGACACCATCCGGGTCACCAGCCGTGACGTCGGAGACCAGGCCGGCGCACGGGAGCGGACCACGTGGATCGGTCTGACCTTCTCCGCCGTCGACAATCTCGCTGCGCTGCAAGCACGTTCGGCAGAGATCCCGTTGGACAAGACTGCCGCGGTGGTGGCACGCCGACTCGCCGACCACCTCCGTGAATCCGGCTGGGCGGCCAGCGTCGTCGCGCCCGACAACATTCCACGGCTCGACTCGGCGGGTTCGCGCGAGACCTGGCACGGGATCGTGCAGGATAGCGGAGATTACCTTGCCGCATACCGGCTTACACCCGGACACGACCTGCCGGACCTGCTCGCGAAGGTCTGGTCCTACCCGGCACCAGAAACCTGGACGGCCCTGGAGATCGCCGGCTCCGGCGACGATCAGACGCTGGCGTTCGCGACCGCATTCCGCACCGGCGCCCAGCCCGTGGCTGGTGGACCGCTGCCCGGATTGAGTCCGCAACCAGGAGTCCAACGAGCGTCGCTGGCGGTCCTGCACCCGTCATCGGTGCAACGCCTCGACGGCCATACCGTCCTGGCCCGCGACTGGCTGACACGGCTCCGCTGGCCCAGCAGCACCAACCGGCGTTCACCGGCCGATGTCACCGTGAGCTGAACAGCAGCTGACCTTGACCGCGGCGGGCCGTCGAATGCCTCGGTGACTTCGCCCTTTTAATCCGAATGCCGAAGCCGAATCACCGAGAAAGGTGCACTGTTCGCTACGGCTGCATTCCCCACTTAAGCGTGCCACCGCGCGATACCGCCGGCGGCCACCTAGCCGGTCGGCCCTGGCCCGGAGGCAACCGGGGATGGCTATTCTTTGCCGATGGACAGCCAAACACCCGGCAGCCAAGGGCCGATCTTCGAGGATCCGTCAGAGCAGCCGGCAAGTGACGCTGCCAACCGGCCTGCACGCCCATGGCTTCCAGTGGCCATTGCTGCCGCCGCCCTCGTTATGGCCATTGCCCTGATCGCCGCTGCCCTGATCGCCGCTGCCCTGATCGTGAGTCGCCGCGGCCATGAGCCCGAGTCATCTCATCCCTTCGAGAGCGAGGCGTTTGGCAGCTCGTTGTCGAGCAGATGCAGCCCCAGCGCGGTGCCGCTCGCCGAACTCGATCACCGCACTGCCGACGAGCCCAGGCTGGCGCTGCCCCGACCGCCCGGCTGGGCCTTGGACCCCGCACCGAGACCGCCGGCAGTTCGGGCGGTGATGAAGGGCCCGGGCATTGAAGCCCACCGTAACCAGCCGAACGCCGTTGTGACACTGGAGAACCTCACCGGGGCAGTCAGAACTGCACAGGAAGCAATCGATTGGGAGATCGCGGGGTTATCCAAGATCGGCGTCGTTGTTGACCGCGTCCCCAGCACTGTTTGCGGCTACCCCGCCGCGACGCTTACCTACGACATGGGCCTGCCCGATCACGAGGCAACCTGCCTGATCGTGGCGGGCCGGGACAGCGCCGACAAGCTCTGGGCTGCCGTGGTCACCGTTCAGTCCTTCTACCCCGGTACCCCGGACTACGTGAGTGAAAAGCACGCAATCCTCAGCGGCTTCCAGTTCGCCTTCGCCGGCGACTAATCGGACTGCAGGGCGATGCGCAGGGCGTCGATCTGGTCGAGTTCGGCTTGCCCGGCCTGCACATGGACCGCATGCAGCGAGCCATTCCAGGCAAACGGCGGCTGGTAGTCATCGGAGACCGGTAAGCCTCGGTCGTAGCCGAGGGTGAGGTGCGTGCCACCGTGCTGCCAGATGAACGGCAGCGAATGTTCAGTCGTCGTGCTTGCGATGACGGTGTTGTCCACGACGGCGTCGACGGCGACACCGCCGGACACCAGCCGCAGTACGCAACCGACGAGGTGGCGCCCGGAGGGCAGTCGCTGCTCGCAACGCAGGTGCAGCGGTCCGCTGGGCAACGCCACCGCGACGTTCAGGCTGCCGTCGACGACGTAGGCGGCCAACCCGCCGTTGCGGTCGCCGATGGCGAACAGCACACCACGGGGCGTGTCCGGTGCGACCTCCACGTCGGCCAGGATGTGACCTCCGCCGGCCAGCATCGGCAGCGCTTCATCGAGCACCGGTCCGGCCTGCGGGTACAGCGTGACCTCCAGGCCGACCGGATACTGCGGCGATGCCGCAGCGGACAGTCGGCCGATGAGTGAGTCCAGCAGTGGCAGAACGTTGTTCGCTGCCGCTTCGTTCGCCCACTGCTCCTTGAGCTGTTCGATGATCTCCGGATGGTCCGCGGCGAGGTCGTGCGACTCGGAGAAGTCCTCGTCGAGGCGGAACAGTGCCCAGTGGTCGCTCTCGAAGTCGCGGCTGCCCGTGAGTAACAGGTCCTCGTCCATCACGCCGACTGGAACGTGATCGGTGGTGGCTTTCCAGCCGTCGGCGAAGATGGCCCGGGAACCCATCATCTCGAAGTACTGCACGGAACGCGGATTGGGTGCTCCGGGATCGGTGAAGGAGGGCAGCAGGCTGGCGCCCTGGATGGGCTGCTGTGCAATGCCGTCCACAAACTCCGGGGCGGAGACTCCGCACGCGTCGAGCACCGTCGGCAGGACGTCGATCGCGTGGGCGAACTGCCCCCGAACCCCACCGCCCTCACGAATCGTTCTGGGCCAGTGCGCGATAAACGGCACCCGGGTGCCTCCGAGCCACGTGTAGCGCTTCCACAGCCGAAACGGTGTGTTGCCAGCCCACGCCCAACCCCACGCGTAGTGCGGATAGGTGCGCGGTCCGCCCCACTCGTCGAGCTGCTCCAGGTTCTCGGTGAGGTCATCGCGCACGCGATGGGTGAACCGGTGCTCATTGACCGTGCCCGACACGCCGCCTTCGGCGCTGGCGCCGTTGTCGGACATCAACAGAATCAGGGTGTTATCGAGTACTCCGATGCGCTCAAGGGTGTCGACCAACCGGCCGATCTGTGCGTCGGTATGGCTGAGGAAGCCGGCGTATACCTCGTGCATCCGGGCGTACAGCCGGCGCTCGTCGGCACTCAGGTCCTCCCAGGCCGGCACCCATGGCGGCCGTGGCGTCAAGGTCGTACTGGCCGGGACGACCCCAGATTTCACCTGCCGAGCGAACAAGTCGTCGCGCCAGGAATCCCATCCGGCGTCGAATTTGCCCGCGTAGGCATCTGCCCAGGAGCGTTCCACGTGGTGCGGTGAATGCATGGCGCCCGGCGTGAAATACAGGAAGAACGGCTTGCCTGGGGCGCTGGCCTGTTGACTCAGCACCATCCGGATCGCTTCATCGGCGAGGTCTTCGGTCAAGTGGTAGCCCTCATCCGGCCGAGCCGGTGGCTCGACGAACGAATTGTCGCGATCCAGTTCCGGCGCCCACTGATTGGCATCGCCGCGCAGAAACCCGTAGTACCGCTCGAATCCCAACCCCAGCGGCCACTGGCTGAACGGCCCTGCGCCACCACGCTCCCCGCGTGGCACCAGATGCCATTTCCCGGTCGCCAGCGTGCTCCAGCCTGAGTCCCGCAGAATCCGTGGCAGCGTTGCCGCCGAGCGTGGAATGTGCGCGCTGTAGCCGGGATGCGTGGTGGGTAGATCTGCCAGGAAACCCATGCCGACCGCGTGGTGGTTGCGCCCGGTCAACAGTGCCGCCCGAGTCGGCGAGCACAGGGCGGTCACGTGAAACCGGTTGTAGCGCAGTCCTCCGGACGCCAGGCGATCGATGGTCGGCGTCGAGATATCCGATCCGTAGCAGCCGAACTGGGCGAACCCGAGGTCGTCGAGCAGAATCACCACGACATTGGGCGCGTCCTGTGGTGGGCGCTGGGGTTGGCTCATCTCGGTGTCGCCTTTCATTACGAACCGCGGGTAGTCAAGTGACTACGTTTGTCGAGAAGATTCTGGAGCGCCATTGCGGATCGCACGGTGCGGAAGGGAATTCGGCTGACCATGCGGCGCTCGCGCCCTTGAGGCGGCCTAGTTCGCCACCGCTTCTGACGCCGGGCACGCATCATCGCCGGGCGTGGACGACAGCGCCTGCGCTGTCAGCTCAGGGGCGCCGGACTGGCGGTCCGAGCGGTAAGCAGGGTCGAAGCGACGGACGGTGGCGACGAGCAGCAGCGCGATAACCGGTGCGATTACGCCGTACAGCGCCGGGACGGTGCCGATTTCGGCGCTGTCGAGCAGCTGTGGGCTCAGCGCTATCGCCGTGGCCACCATCGCGTTGTGCATCCCGATTTCCAAGCTGATGGCAATCGCCTGCCGCGGAGCAAGTTTCATCCACCGCGGCACGAGATAGCCGATGGCCAAGCTGATGGTGGCGAAGGACACGATGGCGCCGGTGAGGGCGCCGAGGTTGCTGAGCAGTGTCGACTGCCCTCCGGCGATCGCCGCTATGGAGATCGCGACCAGCAGCGTGGCCGCGGCGACCCGGACTGGCCGCTTCAAACGGCGAGCCAGCTCGGGGAAACGTTCGCGAATGGCCACGCCGATGGCAGTGGGAATGAGCACGAGACCGACCACTGCGACGAACTTGTCCAGCTGCAGCGGGATACTCCTTCCCTCGCCGGTGAACCAGGCGGTCGAGAATGCCAGGATCGCCGGTAGGGAGGCGATGGAGAGCACCGCGTTGATCGCGGTAAGCGTGAGATTGAGCGCCAGGTCGCCATTGACCAAGTGGCTGAAGACATTGGCCAACAGACCGCCGGGTACCGCCGATATCAGCATGAGTCCCACCGCGAGCTTCGGCGGAAGGCTGAACGCTTCGGCGATCAGCAGGCAGACGGTCGGCAGCACGATTGCCTGGCTGATCAGTGCGACCGCGAGCGGGCGCTTCAATGCGGCGGCCCGCCTGAAGTCGGCGACGGTGAGGGTCATTCCCAGTGCGAGCATGGCCGTCACGACGACCAAAGGGAAAAACCGGTTATCCATAATTCTCCGCGGTGTTCGTGCGCAGACGCCATGACGGTTAGGCCGCCCACGGGCGCCGGGGCGATGATGCAGTGGTTGCTCAGCTTGCCGCAACCGGTCGCATTCCGGCCCGCAGATCGGGCCGGGCGCGAAGCGGGATATCGCCGCGAGGCGGGGCGTTGAGCAAACGGTTACACCAGCTTTCCCAGGGGCTTCGGCGGCGATATGAGTGGCCTGGATCCACCGATGAGGTCCGCTATGCCGACCGTCTGCCGCGGCGCCGTGCACCATGGAGCCTGGGCGGCGCTGAGATCATGAGTCAGGCCGGGATCGGCTTGCGTGGGGTGCCTAATCCACAGTGCTCCAAGGCAATTGCCACGCCGATGGTGAAGATCCGGGAAGTTCTCCCGCATCGGGCTCCGGCGCGGACGAGTCGCCGTGTCCGCTTCGCATCGTCTCGTCGACCGATGACGGCGGCGGCAGAATGACTCTTGCGATGGCCGGCGGCCACTCGCATCCCGACCAAGCGGGCCAATGACTGGCTACGCCCATCGGACCTTGAGGCCAGGCTGGAATCCTTTTGAGCGGAATCAGCGGCCGCGACGTCGCGCGCAGCGGGTGCAGTTGGGTGAGATCGCGCATCGGTTGTTTTCGCGACGATGTTTGCAGGCAATTCCGAGGCGCCCGCGTAGACTCACCGGGCGAACTTTTCATCAGAAACAGTGAGGTAGGGCAATCGATGAGTGGCCATTCCAAGTGGGCTACCACGAAGCATAAGAAGGCTGTCATTGACGCTCGTCGTGGCAA
>NZ_JRMM01000172.1:0-7918 GCF_000972905.1 Mycobacterium sp. UM_Kg27 | reverse complement strand
AAACCCCTCTCCCGCCGATCAGCCCGCCCGCAACCGCGCCTTGGTTCGGGCGGGCTGATTCGTGGCAATCCACGCGACCCCGACATCCCTGCAGAAGTCGACGTCCTCGTTGCGGTCGACGGTCCAGCAGTACAGCGCACGGCCCCGGGCGGCGGCCTGGTCCACCAGCTCCGGATGTTCGCGCAGCGTCTCGATCGAAGGGCCGATCGCAGTGGCACCGACCGTCGTCGCCGCGGTGCCCCCCAGATAGCGGGCGCCTGACCCGAGCAAGACCGTCGGCAGCAGAGGTGCGGCCCGGCGGATCCGCCACACCGCCGCCGCCGAGAAGGACATCACCACCGCGCGCGACCGCGAGGCCGACGCCGGCGCGGCGAGCCCGAATCGCTGCAGCAGCGCGAGCACTTCACGCTCGACCATTGCGCCATACCGCACCGGATGCTTGGTCTCGATGAAGATCTTCACCGGCCGGCGCCAGTCCAAAACCAGCGCAACCAGTGCATCGAGGGTGAGCAGGCCGGTGTCGCCGATGCTGACGCCATCCGGCGAACCCGGCTGCCCCTTGTGGTGCCAAGCGCCGTAGTCGAGGCGCTGCAGTTGCGACAACGTCATCTCGCTGACCAGCCCGACCCCGCTGGAAGTCCGGTCCACCCGACGATCGTGCACGCAGACCAGGTGACCGTCACTGGTCAGCCGCACATCGCACTCGACGCCGTCCGCCCCCTGCTGCAACGCGACGTCGTAGGCGGCCAGGGTGTGTTCCGGGCGGTCGATAGACGCGCCCCGGTGCGCGACCACGAACGGGTGCTCCGAGACGACATCGCCGGCCGGGGTCATGGCCTTACGCTGCCGGTTCCCGTCCGTCGGACTCAAGGGCCGGCGCCGGTGTGGTGACTCCTTCGGCCTTGGGCTCGGCGGCCGGATCCGGCGTCGAGCCCGCGGCGGTGTCGCGGCCGTCGGCCACCACCACCCAGTGGTGAGCCGGCCGGCCCATCGACCGCCGCTCGAATCCCTCGACCACCCGGGCCGCGGTCACCACTGCCGCCAGGCCGAGGAGGTACGCCACCACGGTCGCCACCATGTTGTTGGCAATGCCCTGGGCCCCGTCGGCCCAACTGGTGGCGGTGGCGAAGATCGCGCCCGCGGTACTGGCCGCCCACACGGCCCACCACACCACGATGGGCTTGCGCAGCCGCTCCAGCCGTTCCTCGCGCTTGGCCAGCTCCATGACAAACACCGGCGCCCACGCCAGGTTGACCACCGGCACCAGGCAACCGGCCCACAGCGCCCAGGCCGGACGCGTCTCGGGCAGGTGCAACCGGGCGAAGGCCACCGAACGCCGGGCGAGCAGCCACCTGGTCAGCACCACGGCGCAACTGACCACTGCCGCGATCGCGGCCAGCCCGGCCAGCCGGCCCAGCCACACCGCGCCACCGGCGATCAGGGGATTCAGCAGCATGGTGCGGTTGACGATCATCAGCACATAGATCAAGGCGTGCACCAGAGCCGCGACGCCCAGCGCGGCGACCGCAGCAGCCAGCGTCTTCTCCAGCGAGCGCGCCGAAGGTGCCGGCCGTTGTCCCGGCTTCGACTGTGCTGCAGGACGAATCGGCCCGCCCATCAGCGTCCAACGGGGCATCACCGCATAACGCGGGGTGGGGCCCAGCGGGCGCCGGGCCGGCGGCTGCGGAGGCGGCGGACCGGGCCGCACCGCGATCCAGCGGTAACCGGGCGCGGGCTGCGGCGGCGCCTGCCCGGGTGCTGCCGGCGGTGCCGGGGGCCCGGGCTGGGTCCACTGCAACTCGGCTTCTTGCTGGGGTGTCAGCGGCGCCCACAGCGCGCCGTTGCAGCGTGGGCACCAGGCCCGCTGCTGGTCGCGCACGTTCCACCGCGTCTTGCAGCGGGAACACACCTGGATCACCGCACCAGCCTAGCGGCGACCGCAAGGGCGGCGGAGCCGACCGCAGCCGGGTCGACGCCCTCAACACCGCGGCGACCGCAAGGGCAGCGGAGCCGACCGCAGCCGGGTCGACGCCCTCAACACCGCGGCGACCGCAAGGGCAGCGGAGGCGGGCCGGGCGGGCGACCGGCGAATGGTGGCGAGGGCGTCCCTAACGGCCCGCGCCGGGCCCGGCAGCTACCACCGGCTATCCACAGTTTCCACAGGTTTATCCACACACCAATCGACAGCGGCACGGGGCGTGATGTGCTTGTTACATGCCGACAGACGCATCAGTTGTGGATAACGCGGCGTCATCGAAGCGAACCGACTAACAGCGCCGAGCGAAATCGATTGATTAGCTAAGCAGCCGCCTACCGCCCGCATTCGGCCGCCCGGAAGCCGTGGAGCGTATCGATGCAGGTAAGTCGGGTTATCCAGGTGAATTTTTCCACTGCGCGAACAAAGCGCTATGATCGCCGTCACAGAACGGATGTGATGCGCCTCACGGGGGTGGGCGCACCGCGAGATTTGGGGGCAAGACAGATGACGGCAAGGCCGATCGGACCAGGTCCCGTCGCAGCGACGTCGGGCTGGCATTCGGGATCGTCCACTTACAAGCGCGCCTATCTGCTGGCGTCGCTGCGTGCCGGGGTGATCGCCCTCGTGCTGCTGACTTTCCTCGTTGTGCTCGTCCTGACCTGAACCTCGGCTGAGCTTTGCGGTCGGCTGACGGCGCGGCCCAACTCCACCCGTTGTTGCGGTACACCCGGCGTTGGAGCAATGTGGTTGCCGGTGGCCCCCTCGGACCGCGACCGCGGTGACGTGGGGTGCCGCTAGACCGTCAACGCCTGTCGACAATGATCAACGGTGACTGACACCGGATCAGTACCGAAGGAAGGAACCCCGTGGCCGACTACACCCTGCCGGACTTGGACTGGGATTACGGAGCCCTTGAGCCGCACATCTCGGGCCAGATCAACGAACTGCATCACAGCAAGCACCACGCCGCCTACGTTTCCGGCGTCAATACCGCACTGGAGAAGCTCGCGGAGGCTCGGGCCAACGACGACCACGGCGCAATCTTCTTGAACGAGAAGAACCTGGCGTTCCACCTCGGCGGGCACGTCAACCACTCGATCTGGTGGAAGAACCTGTCCCCCAACGGCGGTGACAAGCCGACGGGCGAATTGGCCGCGGCCATCGACGACGCGTTCGGGTCGTTCGACAAGTTCCGTGCACAGTTCACCGCGGCCGCCAACGGCCTGCAGGGTTCGGGCTGGGCGGTGCTCGGTTACGACACCCTCGGCGGCAAGCTGCTGACCTTCCAGCTCTACGACCAGCAGGCCAACGTGCCGCTGGGCATCATCCCGCTGCTGCAGGTCGACATGTGGGAGCACGCCTTCTACCTGCAGTACAAGAACGTCAAGGCCGACTACGTCAAGGCGTTCTGGAACGTGGTCAACTGGGCCGACGTGCAGTCGCGTTTCGCGGCCGCCACCTCGAAGACTTCGGGGCTGATCTTCTAGCCGGACAGTCGTCAAGAGTGGGGCGTCGCGCCGTGGGCGTGGCGCCCCACTTGTTTTCTACGGCGGTTCCAGCTTCGCCTGTCCTCCGTCGAGCCTCGCTGAGCCACCGGCTTTTTTCACCGTTTCGTTATCCGCCGCCCCGCCGTGTCACCTTGAATCCGCCTGGCGGGTGCCGCATGCTGCCAGACAACCCCACCCGCTGAAATGCGAGCAGGCGAATCAGCCAACAAGCCAGAATGTCGCGGAGGGTGCGCGATGGAGACGACAGGGTCCGGCCGGGCGATCGAAGTCGCCCCGTTTCACTCCCGTGGCGAGCTTCACGGATTCGTGGTGTTCGGCCGTTGGCCGGATTCGACCAAGGAATGGGCACAACTGCTCAGCATCGCCGTCCGGGTCGCTTCGATGCCCGGATTGCTGCCCACCACAACGGTGTTCGGCACGCACGAGGAGCTACCCGACAATCCCGGCCCGGGCACCGTCGGATTGTTGCTGGCCGAGGGCACCGTCACCGGCGAGTCGGCGATCGCACCGGGGTACTTCGCCGGCCGGCAGCCTTCCGCGCTGCTGATGCTGCACCCGCCGTCGGAGACCATTCCCTCGCTGCCCGAGTGCCGGGGCGCCGCGTCGGGGTGCATTCTGCTGCCCGGCCTGCCCTACCTGGGCCTGGAGCATCGGGCGGCCTGGGTCGAAGCAGAATCCGACGGCACCGTCACCTCGATGGTGAGCCGGGTCGGCGTTGACCCGGTCAGCCACCCCGATACCGCGATCCTGGCCATGCTGCTTGCCGCATAAAGCAATTCGCGTGGAATTGTCCCCGTGCCGGATCATCGGATTCGGCCCGCCGAAATTCCCTGTCGCCTGGCGGCCGCGCAGTGCAGTCACTAGCCTCGGCAGCTGACGAAAGGGCGTCCCCGCATGCTTGCCGCCATGCTGATCAGCCTGGGCGTGGTCTTCCTCGCCGAGCTCGGCGACAAGTCTCAACTGATCACCATGACGTACGCGCTGCGGCACCGCTGGTGGGTGGTGCTCAGTGGCGTGGCCATCGCGGCCTTCGCCATCCACGGCATCTCGGTGACGGTGGGGCACTTTCTCGGACTGACGCTGCCCGCCCGTCCGATCGCCGCTGCCGCCGGCGTTGCCTTCATCGGTTTCGCGGCGTGGACGTGGCGCGAAGGAAGCAGTTCCGCACCCGGGGGAACCGCGGTCCGCGAGCCCCGATTCGTACTGTTTGCGGTGGTGTCCTCGGTGCTGTTGGCCGAGCTCGGGGACAAGACGATGCTGGCGACGGTTGCGCTGGCCAGTGACCGCAACTGGCTGGGCGTGTGGCTGGGCGCGACGATCGGGATGGTGCTCGCCGACGCTGTCGCGATCGCGGTCGGCACGGTGCTGCACCGGCAGTTGCCCGAACCCTTGCTGCACGCCGCGGCCGGACTGCTCTTCCTGTCATGCGGCTTGTGGATTCTCTTCGATGAGGCGCTGGGCTGGCGGCCGGTGGCCATCACCTCGGTCGCCGGATCGGTGGCGGTGGCATTGGGGGCAGCCCTTTGGCGGGCTTCGCTGCGCCGTGCCGCACCGACCGCCGGAGACGATTCCGCCACTCGGTAGCAAATCCCGCCGACAACGCCACACACGGTGGAAACTTCACTTCGCCGGAGTGGCTTCCAGAGGCGAGGACCAACGGACCGGTCTTGGTGGATCTCTTCGTTCGTCGTTGCCGACGCAATTGTGCGAGCTACGACAAGAAGATACGGTCCACAGCGACCTCTACGAAGAGCCGAATGAACTGCACCCGGCCCGATCTCGTCCTTCAAGATCGAATTCGCTAGACAAACGCCCTTGGTTGTGTCGGTAACTATCGCTACGATGATCAGCAAATCATCAGGCGCTACCGCTTCCCCCTCGCGGAGCGCCTGTCGCCCGCCCTGCCTACCCCCTGGAGGTCCTAATCGATGAGCGCGACGTTCGCTGTCCGCTTGAATCGCCTTTTCGAGGTGGTCTATCCACCCGGCCGCGGACCGCATACGTCCGCCGAGGTAATCGCGGCACTCAAAGCGGAGGGCGTCACGATGTCGGCCCCCTACCTTTCGCAGTTGCGCTCGGGCAATCGGACGAACCCGTCCACCGCCACCATGGCCGCGCTGGCCAACTTCTTCCGGATCAAGCCTGCGTTCTTCACCGACGACGACTACTACGCCAAGCTCGACGCCGAGCTGTCCTGGCTGGACAGCGTCCGCGACGCCGGAGTACGGCGCATCGCGACCCAAGCGGTCGGGCTCTCACCGGAGGCCCAAGAGGATGTCCTGGCCCGCATCGACGAGCTTCGTCGCAAGGAGCACCTCAGCGTCTGAGGCCTCGGCGCCGCGATTAGGGTGGCTTAATCGGTTCCAGCGAGACACCGGGGAGGCGGCCGCGATGGGCCTGTTCAGAAAACGCAAGAGCCGCGCAACCCGGCGTGCCGAAGCACGGGCGCTGAAGGCCGGCGCCAGGCTTGAGGCGCGGCTGGCCGCCAAGAGCGAGGCGAAACGCTTCAAGGCCAGTCAGCGCGCGGACGCCCGTGCGCTCAAGGCTCAGATCAAGTCCGACCGCGACCGGGACCGCACCGCACGCAAGGCCGCCGAAAACCAGCTCAAAGCCGCCCGCGACGGCCGCATCCTCTCGCCCGCCCGGGTCCGCCGCACGCTGGTGGTCACCCGAATGCTGGCACCGGTCGTCGTGCCGCTGGTGTACCGGGCCGCAATGGCCGTGCGCGGCCTCATCGACGAGCAGCGAGCGGCCCGACTCGGGGTGCCGCTGGACCGCGTGGGCGAGTTCTCCGGACCCGCCAGACACACCGCCCGACTCTCGGCGCGGATCGCCGGGGCGGAGAAGACGCTGCGTCTGGTGCAGGACCGCAAGCCCAAGGATTCCGAAACCAAGCAGTTCGTCGCGGCGATCACCGACCGCTTGTCGGACCTGTCGACGGCGGTGACTGCCATCGAGACCATGCCGGGAGAGCGACGCCGAGTGGCCTCCGCCTCGATCAGCGACCAGCTCGATGGGATCGACGCCGATCTGATGGCCCGACTGGGGCTGCCGTCATGAGCACGGCGGTTGAGCGAGGCTCGACGGAGGAGAGGCGGAGCTGGGACCGCCGCATGAGCACCAGCGTGCGCGCCATGGCGCTGGCCACGGCGATCACCGCAGCGTGCTTCGGCTCCGCCACGCCGGCCTGGGCGCACGTGCACGCCAGCAGTCCCGGCGCGGTGCGCGGCGGGGTTGCAATGGTCACTTTCGAGGTTCCCAACGAGTCGCCGAACGGTTCTGCCACAACGGAACTCACCGTGACGCTGCCTGATGTGGCCTCGGCTCGCACGGAGACCAAGCCCGGCTGGACCGCACGCCTGGACCGCGACCCCCAATCCGGGGCGGTGCGCTCGGTGACCTGGACCGCCACGGCGGGCGCCGGCATCGGTGTCGACCAGTTCGGACTGTTCCGGATCGCGATGCGACTGCCCGACACCGAGACGGTGAACTTCCCATCGGCACAGCGGTACGCCGACGGCACCGAGGTGCGCTGGGACGAAACTCCCCCACCCGGCGGCGGTGAGGCGCGGCACCCGGTGCCCACGCTGCAGCTGGGGACCGGCCCCGCCTCGGCGACCGAACACCACGCCCAGCACCCGGAGCCGGCCGTGTCCGCCGGCCCGGCGCCAGAGGCGGGATCCGAGGCCGGCGAGCACCGCGGCGACAATGCGGCCCGGCTGCTCGGCGGCGCCGCCCTGCTGGTCGCTGCGCTGGCTGCGACGATCGCCCTGGGCAGGCGGCGGGCGTGAGGCGGGCGTTGCGCGGCGCACTGGCGGGCATGTTCCTGCTGGGGATGCTGCTCGCGGCCACCGGGGTGGCCGCCGCGCACGCCGTGCTGGTGTCGAGCGACCCAGCGCGGGACGCGGAACTGTCGCGCGGCCCGGAGCGCGTCAGCGCGACCTTCAACGAGCAACTGCAGTCGGACTTCGCGGCCATGACGGTGGTCGGTCCCGACGGTCACCTGTGGTCCACCGGGGACACCCGGGTGGACGGCGCGGTCGCCAGCGTCGCGGTGCGCCCGCTGGGGCCCACCGGGACCTACACGGTCCACTATCGGGTCACCTCCGCCGACGGGCATGTGGTGTCGGGTTCGTGGCCGTTCCAGCTGACGGTGGCCGGCACCGGGGAGCCCGGCCCCGCGGTCACCGACCGTAGCGACGCCGCACCCGCCATTCCGCGCCGCTACGCCGACCCCCAGGATGACCTGCCGATTTGGCCCTTCGTCGCCGGCGCGGTGGTGCTCGTCGGGGCCGGTCTGTGGTTCAACCGGCCTCGATCCTGACTTTCGGCCCGGGGTCGCGCCGGCCGATGCTGGCATGATGGGAGCGTTGCCTGACGCCGAGTTGATCTGAGACCAGAACCTGTCTCTTATACACATCTGACGCTGCCG
>NZ_JRMM01000171.1:0-7924 GCF_000972905.1 Mycobacterium sp. UM_Kg27 | reverse complement strand
TCATCAATCTTGCGCAGCGCCTCAGCAACAATCGCCCGACGATCCGGCCCCCCGACCGGCGCAGCACTCTTCTCGCTCAACTCAACCTCTCCGAAAGCTGCGCGAGCAGCTCGTCATCGCTCATGTCGTCATAGGCGTCGGCGCTGTCCTGCTCGGCGGCCTCCGCCACCTCGGCCAGCACCGTTGCCAGGTACCCCGTCAGCGCGTCGATCGTCGGGTAGTCGAACACCACTGCGGCCGGCAGAGCTTCGCCCAGACTGTCCGACAGTGACCGCTGCAGGGTGACGCTCATCAGCGAATCCATGCCGGACTGGAAGAACCCGGCGGTCGGGTCCAGCGCGTGACGGGACCCCAGCCCCATGGCGGCGATGACCTGGTCGGTGACGTGTTCGCGCAGCAGCTCCCCGCGCTGTCCGGGTTCCGCCTCAGTCAGAACGCGGCGGAACTCGGTGCTCTGCGCCGCCGGCCCGTCGGCAGGTGCGTCGACGATCAGCAGATCGTCGACGATGTGCAGCGCCGCCCGGGTGCGGTACGCGACGGCAAGCCGCGGCCAGTCCGCCGCGACGACGGTGTGCCGCACCGCATTGTGAGCACCGATCACCAGCGGCAGGGCTCCGATGGCGACATCGTCGGCCATCGGCTCCAGGCCGGAGTCGACAGTCACCTGGCGTTCGGCATCGGATTGGGTGTCGGTCAGGGACTTCCACAACCCCCAGTTGATCGCGGTGGCCGGCAGCCCGGCCGCGCGGCGCGCGTAGGCGAAGGTGTCCAAGAAGGTGGTGGTGGCCGTGTAGTGCGCCAGCCACCGTGACCCGGTGATGCCGGAGATCGACGAGAACAACACGAAGTAGCGCACCGGCTGTCGCAGCGACAGCTTGTGCAGCACCGCGACCACGTCGAGCTTCGGGCGGAACATGGTGGTCACGTCGTCGTCGGTCATGTCGCGCAGGGTCACCGGGCCGCCGGCGAAGGCGGCCACGTGGATGCCTTCCAGCGGCGGCAGGTCGACGCCGAAGCGATCGAACAGCGCACCCATCGCGGTCTCGTCGGCGGCGTCGGCAGCCACTGTCACCAGTGTCGTTCCGGCCGGGGCCAACTCGGCCGCCAATCCGTCGAGCACTGAGCCCGGGCGTCGGGAAACCGCGACGATGGTCTTGGCTCCACTGGCCGCCAGTTGCCGCACCAGCTGCGGACCGATGTTGCCGGTCGCGCCGATCACCAGATGGCAACTGCCGGCATCGAATTCGACTGGTTCAGCTCCGGTAGGACGGCTGCCGAGCAGGCGCGGGACCCGACGAATACCGGCCCGGTAGACGACCTGGTCCTCGGTGTCGGCGGCGTCGGCTTCGGCCACCAGGTATCCGGCGACCAGTGCTGCGGGGACCGACTCGTCGACGTCGACAACCCTGCCCCAGATCTCCGGGTGCTCCAGCGCCAGGCTGCGGCCCAGCCCCCACAGTACGGCGTGCGCGGGGTTGGCCCGGTCGCCATCGCCGACAGGTTGCGCGTTGCGGGTCAGCAGGAACAGCTTCGCCGAGTTCGACGTCTGCTCCGTCATCGCGGTGGCCAGGCGCCGCGCCGCGTTGAACGCCTGGTAGGCCGGTGCGGCGCTGAGATCCGTCGGGTCCGTCGACGGCGCGAACAGCACATGGGTGGCCGCGCCCAGGGCGGTGGCCAGTGCCGCACCATCACCGTCGGCGCTCAGCACCGACGCGTCCAGCGCAGTCACGCCGCCGCCCAGCTTCGCGCCGATCTCGGCGCTGAGCTCCTGGCCGCCGATCACCAGCCAGGACTGCTCGGTGATGGTCTCGCCAGGCGCGGCTTCGGCAGCCGGCCAGGTCAGCTCGCACCACCAGTCCTCGGGCACCGGGCCCGAACTGCCGACGGCCCGCTGTGGCCCGGCACCGGCCGCAACAGCGGCGCCCCGGACTGCCGCGGTGTCGATCCAGTAGCTGCTGTGCTGCCACGGGGTGGCGGGCAGCACCGGGTGCGGCTCGGGCGGATGCGGGGTCAGCGGGGGCTGGGTGGTGTGCGTGCGGTTGAGGTTGGTGTGGAAGCTGACCGCGTCGTCAGCGTCGCGCACCAGGGTCCCGACGCTGTGGTGGTGCCCGCCAAGGGCTTCCACCGTGTCAGCAATCGCGTGAGTCAGAATCGGGTGGGCGCTGACTTCCACGAACGTGGTGTACTCGCCGGCCGCGGCAGCGACCGCCTGAGTCAGTAGTGCGGGCTGCCGCACGTTGTTCACCCAGTAGTCGGCGTCCAGGATCGGCATGCCACCGGCCGGCATGGCGGCTTCGGTCACCGTCGAGAAGAACGGGATGGTGGCGACTTCCGGCGTCAGACCCGTTAGGGCCGCTCGCAACTTGGGCAGGATCGGGTCCATCAGCGCGGTGTGCGAGGCTACTTCCATGTTGACCCGCCGGGCGAACTTGTTCTGGCCGCTGACGGTCGCGATGACCGCGTCCACGGGCGCAACCGGGCCGGCCACCACGGTCTGCTTCGGCGAGAGGTAGCCCGCCACACTGACGTCCGGGTAGTCGGCCAGCAGTGCCTCGACGGCATCGGGGTCGAGGTTCAGCAGTGCCACCGCGCCCTGCCCGGCCTGCCTCGACATCAACTGCGAACGGGCCGCGATGACGCGGAACCCGTCGGCCGGGCTCAGCGCGCCGGCTACCACCGCCGCGGTGACTTCGCCCATCGAGTGGCCGATGACAGCGTCGGGATGGACCCCGTACGACCGCCACAGCTCGGTCAGCGCCAGCTGCAGCCCCATCAACACAGGCTGTACCTGCGCGTCGCCGCTGACCGGTTCACCGGCGGAGATCACCTGCCACAGCGAGAACCCGACGTGTTCGACGAAAGCGGGTTCCAGCACTGCCAGCGCCCGGGCGAACGCCGGTTCGTCGGTGAGCAGCGCACGGCCCATGCCGATCCAATGCGAGCCCTGCCCGGAGTAGACGAAGACGGTGCCGGGTCCGCACGGGCCGTCGTGCGGACCGATGACTCCGCACTCCTGGCCCTCCGCCGAGGTACCGGCCGCCAGTGCCCGCAGGCCGCTGACCGCCGCGTCCCGGTCGCGGGCGCACACCGTGCCGAACAGCGGTTGGCGGGCACGATGGTGATTGAGGGTGTGCGCGACGTCGGCAAGTTCCACACCGGCGCCGTCGCCTTCCAGCCAGTCGGCCAGGTCGGTGGCTGTGGCGGCGATCCGTTCCGGCGTCCGGGCGGAGACCACCAGCGTGGTCACAGCCGGATCTACCTCGCGCGCAGTGATCTTGGCGGGCGGCGCCTGCTCGATGACCACGTGAGCGTTGGTGCCACCGAAACCGAAGGACGAGATCCCGGCCCGCCGCGGGTGATCCGAGGAGGGCCAATCCTGGTGTTCGGCAACGACCTTCAACCGCATCTGCTCGAACGTGATGTGCGGGTTGGGGGTGTTGAAATGCAGGTTCTTCGGAATTCGCCCGCGCTGCACAGCCAGCACCGTCTTGATGAAGCCGACCATGCCCGCGGCCGCCTCGAGATGGCCGAGGTTCGACTTGGCAGCGCCGAGCAACAGCGGCGACTCCGGAGAACGACCCCGGCCGAGCACCGTGCCCAGCGCTTTGGCCTCGATCGGGTCGCCCAACAGGGTTCCGGTTCCATGGGTCTCGACGTAGTCGACTTCCTGCGGGGCGATACCGGCGTCGGCGTAGGCCGACCGCAGAACCGCCATTTGGGCGGCCGGGTTCGGCGCCAGCAGGCCGTTGGAGTGGCCGTCCTGGTTGATCGCCGATCCCCGCACCACCGCCAGCACGCGGTCGCCGTCTTGGCGGGCGTCGGACAGCCGCTTGAGCACCACGACACCGCAGCCCTCACCGCGAACGAATCCGTCGGCGTCGGCGTCGAACGCGTGGCACGCGCCGGTCGTCGACAATGCCCCGCTCTGGTCGAAACCGCGGAAAACCGCGGGTGACATCAGCAGGTTCACGCCGCCGGCGATCGCCATCTCGCACTCCCCGGTCCGCAGACTCCGGCAGGCCAGATGCAGGGCGACCAGCGAAGACGAGCATGCGGTGTCCACCGTCACCGACGGGCCGCGCAGGTCCAAGAAGTACGACAGCCGGTTGGCGATGATGCTCAGTGCGCCACCGGCGTTGCTCCAGGCGTCCACGCTGGGTAGGTCGGCGGACGCGTGGCAGCCGTATTCGGTAATGCTGGCTCCGACGTACACGCCGGTCTGCGATCGCCGCAACGAGGTCGCCGGAATTCCGGCGTGCTCCAAGGCCTCCCACGCCACTTCGAGCAGCAGCCGTTGCTGCGGGTCCATCTTGACCGCTTCGCGGCTGGAGATGTCGAAGAAGTCGGCGTCGAATGCGGCGATATCGCGCAGGAACGAGCCCCAGCGGGTGGTGCGGGCGATAGCGTTGCCCGTCTCGGCTGAACCGTCGTCGAACGGCGCCCAGCGATCGGCGGGCACTTCGGTCACCGCGTTGCCACCGTCGAGCAGGAACTGCCACATCGCGTCCGGTGAGTTGATGTCACCTGGGAACCGGCAACCCAGACCGATCACCGCGATGGGCTCATCGGTGCCGAAGCGCCCGGGCTCGGGCGCCGACTCTTCGTCGGCGGACTCGGGCTCGATGAGGAACCGGGCCAGTTCCGCGACCGACGGGTGCTGCCAGAGTTCTACCGGTGAGACCTTGCGGCCCAGCAGTTCCGACAGCTCGCCGCAGAGCACCACGGCATCCCGAGATCCGACGCCCAGATCGTTGAGCGACGCGTTGAAATCGATGTCCTCAAGGCTGCAACCGATGTTGGTGACCAGATAGTCGGCCAGCCAGTGGCGCAGTGCTTCTTCGTCAAATGCTGCGGTCATGCGGGGAACTCAATTCCCACTAGATCCCGTCCCATCCGGCCGGAGCCGATTCCACGCTGTCGAACAGCTCGTTCAAAACACTGTCGGTCGACTCGGGCAGCTCACCGCCTGAGGCCGCCGCGTCGCCACCGACATCTTCCTGCGGCAACAGCTTGCCGGTCAGGTGCGCCGCCAGTGCCGCAGTCGTCGGGTGATTCCACAGCATGGTGGCCGACAACTCCATGCCCACCAACTGTTCGATGTCACGGCGGACCGCCATGGCCATCACGGAGTTCAGACCGAGTTCGGCGAACGGCCGGTCCAGCTGTAGCTCCGCCTCCGACATGCGAAGCTCGCGCGCCAGAATGCTGCGCAGCCCGATTTCCAGCTCGCTCAGTATCTCATCGGCGGGCAGCTGCGCCCAGTCGCGGACCGGTCCGGTCTCACCAACTCCCGGGGTGCCGGGTTCCCCGTCGGACGGCAGCGGCACCATCACGGCCTGCGCGACGTCGTAGTGCTCCACGTGGTCCCAGGCGGCGAAGGCTTCCGCCGGGGTGATGGGCCGCGAGCCCATCCGTTCCAGTTCGTGCAGCACCACGTGCGCCTCGGCGCCGAAACCCAGGCCCTTCCACGCCACCCAGTCCAGGCTGACGCTGTGGCAGCCCAGCTTGTGGCGGGCACGGGCCAAGCCGTCCAGGTAGGCGTTGGCGCTCGCGTAGGCGCCCTGACCGGGAACCCCGAACACCGCCCCGGCGGCTGCGGTCATGAAGAAGAAGTCCAGGCTTCCGGGCGGAAAGAGCTCGTTGAGCACCTGGGCGCCGGCGACCTTCGGCCACATGGTGTCGCGCAGCCGGTCAGCGTCGACCTCGGTGAGCAGCTGGCCCTCGGTGATACCGGCGGCGTGGATGATGCCGCGGATCGGCGGTGCGCCGGCTGCGTCGCGGCGGGCCAACAGGTCGGTCACCGCGGCCCGGGACCCGACGTCGAGCCCGGCCACATCAACGGTGACACCGCGCCGCTCCAAGGCCCGGATGGCGGCGATCTTGTTCCGCACGCCGGCCTCGATCTCCTCGGAGTCCCAGTCGCGCCGGGGCGGCAATGCACTGCGACCGGCCAGCACCAGGCGCCGGGCACCCCGGTCGGCCAGCCATCCGGCCATCAGCAGACCGAGCGCTCCCATACCGCCGGTGATGAGGTAGGCGCCGTCGGGCTCGCACACCATCGGCTTGCGCTGAGGCGGACCGGAGATCGGGCTGAACGCCGGCGTCAGGAACTGGTCGTCACGCCACACCACGATGGACTTGGCCGGCGTGCGCAGGATGCTCGACAGCGCCGCGGCGCTCGCGGCTGCATCGGCGGCGTCGTCGCTGGGCAGGTCCACCAGCCCACCGCAGAGTTGCGGCTGCTCTGCCCGGATCACGCCCGCCATTCCCCACAGGCAGCTTTGCCGCACCGCAGCGGCGGAGGCGGCCTCGTGCACGCCGTGGGTGACGATCCACAGGGCCGGCGGGTGCGCGTCGCGGTCGGCCAGGGTGGCCACCAGATCGGCCACCTCACCGGCCAGCCGGGCAGCGCAGTCCAGGTCGGATTCGTCTGCGGGCCCCGGGTCGGCGACATAGACGACGTGGTGGGCCTCGGCGATCCCGGCGCTGTGATGCCCGACCGCGCTCAGTCCGTCGCGCAGCCGGTCGGCGGCGACTCCATCACCGACCACAGCCAGTGTTCCCGGCTGACTCGAGGTCTGCAGGTCGGCGTCCCAGGGCTGCCAGTCGATCGCGTGCGCGATCGAGCTGGGGTCGTCGGAGGTGACCAGGTTCAGTGTCGTGTAGCGCAGCCCGCGGATGTCGACACACCGGGCGCCGTCGGTTGTGGTCACGGCTATGTCGACGATGAGTTCGCCCTGTCCGGCGTCGCGCCGGTGCACAGTGACTGCGGCCCGGCCGTCCGCCGGTGCAGCACCGAAGCAGACCTCGTCGACCGATGCCGGCACCATCAGCTCGGGGTTGGTGTCGTCGATCAGGCGGGCGACATGCAGGGCGGCGTCCAGCAGCGCGGGCGTGCCGGACTGTGCGGACGCCACATCGGCACACAATTGCGTCGCGGTGGACCGGCCGTCGATCAGCGACCACTCGAAGGGACGCCCCTCGCTGCCCCAGGTGAGCCACAGCGCGGTCACCGCGTCGTCATCGAAGGAGGTTCCGCTGTGGCCGCCGATGGGGCTGGAGTCAACAGCGGGCCCGGCGGATTCGCTGCGCGGCGTGATGCGGGCGCTGAGATGTTTGACCCATCGGGCGGCCGAGTCGTCGGAAACCGACTTCGACGACACTGTCACCGATTCGCCGTCGGCGACCACCTGGATGGTCCGCAGTCGGTCGACGATGACGGGGTGCTCGAATCGGATCTCGCTGACCGCCGAGTCCCCGCTGACCTCGAACGCGGCCTCCGCCAGGGTTTGCAGCAGCACCGATGCCGGAACCAGCTCCACCCCGTTGTTGCGGTGACTGCCGGGATACGGTTTGGTCGCCGGGGACAGCCGAGCTTGCCACAGGTGGACGGTCGGTGTGCTGCCGATCTTGATGTGGGTGCCCAGCAGCAGGCCCGGCCGTGGCGCGGATTCGGCTGCGGTGATGGAGCTTTCGACCACAAGCCAGTGGTGGGTGTGTCGCCACGGTGTGGTCGGCAGCACCGGGTAGGACCCCGACGGATGCGGAAGGTCGCGCGGGCTGACCGGGTGGGCGCTGTTGAGATGCTGATGGAAGGCGACGGTGTCATCGCCGTCGCGCACCAGCGTGGCGACGCTGCAGTGCGGCACCGCGTCCAGGATCTCGTCGATCGTGTGGGTAAGGATCGGGTGCGGGCTGATCTCGATGAACGTGCCGTATTTGTCTCCGGCGGCAGCGACCGCCTGATGCACCCGGGCCGGCTGGCGCACGTTGTCCGCCCAGTAGCGGGCGTCGAGCACCGGGGTGGGTCCGAGCGGGTCGACCACGGTGGACAGGAACGGGATCTGTGGTGTTTGGGGGGTGATGTCGGCCAGTTCGGCGCGCAGTTCATCAAGGATCGGATCCATGAACGCGGTATGCGAGG
>NZ_JRMM01000170.1:0-8071 GCF_000972905.1 Mycobacterium sp. UM_Kg27 | reverse complement strand
CCCCGGCTGTGCCGCAAGCGCCCGAACCGGGCGGCCCGCCGGCGGCCGAGCAGCCGCCCGCTGCGCCGTAGTGCGTTTGTGACCTCGTTTCAACCCGATGGTGAGTCCACGGAAGTAACCTGTTGACCATGCGACTGCAGCGATGCGTGGGGGACGGCTGGCTGCTGAGCACTTCGCCGATCGCCGAAATGGGTTGCGCCCGAGTCGGTATGACGAAGGGCCGGAAGCCCGACTCCTATCCGCGGGGATGCCCTGGGCACCGGTGAAAGCCCAGGGTCCGACAGCGCCGAGCGCCGACAGCGCTGAAGAAGAACACTTCTTGACGACTACCGACGCCACGCCCACTGATGAAGAGAGCGGGCCGGACGCCGGCGCAGCCGCAGACAAGTCCGCTGACTGCACTGAAGACGAGGCGGACCTGCAGGAGCGCCTGGAAGCGGTCAAGGCTGCCATGGAGCGGCCACGCCCGGATTGCGAAAAGTCCCCTATCCCAGACGAATCGCCGACAGATCTGGCTGCAGAGCCCGATCAGTACGGACCGCGTAGACGCCGGAGGTGGCGCTGGGCCAGACGCGGCCTGTACGTCGCCGCTGCGACGCTCCTGGCGTTGCCGGTCGTTACCTTCGGGATGGCCTACCGCACCGTGGAGATCCCCGAACCCGGTGACATCCACACCACTCAGGTGTCGACCATCCTCGCCGCCGATGGCACCGAGCTGGCGAAAATCGTTCCACCGGATGGGAATCGGATTGACATCAAACTGGACCGGGTGCCGGTCCACGTACGTGACGCGGTGGTCGCCGCCGAGGACCGCGACTTCTACACCAACGCCGGCTTCTCGGTCTCGGGGTTGTTTCGGGCGGTCAAGAACAACCTCACCGGCGGTGACACCCAGGGCGGTTCGACGATCACCCAGCAGTACGTCAAGAACGCGCTGGTCGGGTCCGAGCGGGCCGGCATGGGCGGGTTGGTCCGCAAGGGCAAAGAGCTCGTTATCGCCACGAAGATGTCCGGGGAGTGGTCCAAGGACGAAGTGCTGGAGGCCTACCTCAACATCATCTACTTCGGCCGCACCACCTATGGGATCGCCGCGGCCGCCCGCGCGTACTTCGACAAGCGGGTCGAGGACCTGACCGTCTCCGAGGGCGCCTTGCTGGCGGCGGTCATTCAGCGGCCATCGGCGCTGGATCCGGCGATCAATCGGGACCGCGCGGTCGCCCGTTGGAATTGGGTACTCGATGGCATGGTGCAGACTGGCGCCCTGACGCTCAGCGAGCGGGCCAAGCAGGTCTTCCCGGCGACCATCCCGCCTGACCAGGCGCGCAATGCCGACCAAGCCTCCGGACCCGCCGGACTGATTCAGCGCCAGGTCACCGAGGAGTTGCTCGACATGTTCGGCATCGACGAGCAGACCCTGAACATGGAGGGACTGCGCATCACCACCACGATCGACATGAAGGCGCAGCGGGCGGTGGAGAAAGCCGTCAAGGCGACCATGGCCGGGCAGAAACCGACAATGCGGACCGCAGTGGTCTCCATCGATCCACGCAGCGGCGCGGTGCGCGCCTACTACGGTGGTGACGAGGTCGGCGGGTTCGACTTCGCCCAGGCCGGCTTGCAGACCGGGTCTTCATTCAAAGTGTTCGCCTTGGTGGCGGCGCTGAAGCAGGGTATCGGCTTGGGGGAGCAGATCGACAGCGGCCCGCTGACGGTCGGCAACACCAAGATCAGCAACGTGGGGGGAGCCAGCTGTGGAGTCTGCAACATCGCTGAGGCACTCAAGCGGTCGCTCAACACGGTCTACTACCGGTTGATGCTCAAACTCAAGCACGGACCGCAGGACGTCGCCGATGCCGCACACCAGCTCGGCGTCGCTAAGAGCTTTCCGGGCGTCGCGCACACCCTGTCCCAGGACGGTCTGGGCGGGCCCCCGGAGAATGGCATCGTGCTCGGCCAGTACCAGACTCGGGTGATCGATATGGCGTCGGCGTACGCGACCCTGGCCGACTCCGGGAGGTACCACCGGCCGCACTTCATTGAGAAGGTCGTGGGTCCCGACGACCGGGTGCTCTTCGACGGCACCACCAAGGACTCCGGGGAGCAGCGAGTTCCGAAAGCAGTCGCGGACAACGTCACCGACGCCATGAAGGCGATTCCGAGCTGGTCGGGCGGGCACGACCTGGCTGGTGGCCGCCCGGCCGCGGCCAAGACCGGCACCACCCAGCTCGGCACCACCGGGGCCAACCGGGACGCTTGGATGGTCGGCTACACGCCGACCCTGTCGACGGCGGTCTGGGTGGGCACCACCGGGGGCGACGAACCGCTGACCAGCAAGTGGGGCGGGCCGGTCTACGGGGCGGGACTGCCGGCCGACATCTGGAAAGCCAGCATGGATGGCGCGCTGCGGGGTGACCCGATCGTTGAGTTCCCCAAGCCCGCCGAGATCGGCGGCTTCGCCGGCGTGCCGACCAGCGCGCCGATACCGGTGCAAAACGACTGGTACTCGCCGCCGCCTGCACCGGACCTTGACGAGCCGCCGCCTCCGCCGCCGGGCTTCCCGCTGCCGGAGGCCTTCCCGCCCCCGCCGCCGCCTCCGCCGCCTCCGCCTCCGCCGCCGCCGCCGGAGCAGCCCCCGCCGCCCCCGGCGCCGGAGGCTCTGCCGTGACGGAGGAGACCACCGAACGCACCATACGATCGCCCCGGCGGCTGGCGGCCGACCTGCGCAGCGCCGACGACCGCGACCTGCCCAGCCGCACCGATGTCGTCGGCCATGCGCTGTCGAACACCATCGGCGGCCCGGTCGGCCGGCACGCGCTGATCGGGCGGACCAGGTTCATGACGCCGCTGCGGGTGATGTTTTTGATCGCCGTGCTGTTCTTGGCGCTGGGCTGGACCACCAAGTCGGCGTGCCTGCAGAGCACCGGCAGCGGCAGTCCCGACCAGCGGGTGGCCAACTGGGACAACGAGCGTGCGTACTTCCAGCTGTGCTACTCCGACGTGGTGCCGCTCTACACCGCGGAGCTGCTGGATCAGGGCAAGTTCCCGTACAAGTCCAGCTGGGTGGAGAAGGACTCGTCGGGCAAGGAACAGATCCGCTACGACGGGCTGCCGGCCGTGCGCTATATGGAATATCCGGTGCTGACCGGTCTGTACCAGTACTCGGCGATGGCTTTGGCGAAGACATACACGGCAATCACCAAGGTGGTGAAGATCCCGGCGTTGAGCGGGGTGGCCGAGGTAGTGGTGTTCTTCGACATCGTCGCGCTGGGTCTGGCCCTGGCTTGGCTGGCGACGGTGTGGTCCACCGCTGTGCTGGCCGGTCGACGCGTCTGGGACGCGGCGCTGGTGGCGGCTTCGCCGCTGGTGATCTTCCAGATCTTCACCAACTTCGACGCGTTGGCGACCGCGTTCGCCGGGGCCGGTCTGTTGGCCTGGGCGCGACGCCGCCCGACCGCGGCCGGGGTGCTGATCGGTCTGGGCACCGCCGCCAAGCTGTATCCGCTGTTGCTGCTGTTCCCGCTGCTGGTGCTGGGGCTGCGTACCGGCCGGCTGCGGGAGGTCAAACGCACCGTGGTGGCCACCGCGGTCAGCTGGCTGGTGGTGAATCTGCCGGTGCTGTTGTACGCGCCGCGGGGCTGGAGCGAGTTCTTCCGGCTCAACTCCCGCCGCGGCGATGACATGGATTCGCTCTACAACGTGCTCCGGTCATTGACCGGCTGGCAGGGCTTCGACGGCGACCTGGGGATGTGGCAGCCCCCGACGGTGCTCAACGGAGTCGTCGCCGCGTTGTTTGCGCTGTGCTGCATCGGAATCGGCTACATCGCGCTGACGGCGCCGCGGCGGCCGCGCGTCGCGCAGTTGGCGTTTCTGGTGGTCGCGGCGTTCCTGTTGACCAACAAAGTGTGGAGTCCGCAGTTCTCGCTGTGGCTGGTGCCGCTGGCGGTGCTCGCGCTGCCGCACCGCCGGCTGCTGTTGGTGTGGATGACCGTCGATGCGCTGGTCTGGGTGCCGCGGATGTACTACCTCTACAGCGTTGCCGATCGCGGTCTCCCTGAGCAGTGGTTCACCACCACCGTGCTGCTACGTGACGTGGCGGTGGTGGTGCTGTGCGCATTGGTGATTCGGCAGATCTACCTCCCGCAGCAAGATCTGGTGCGCGCCCACGGGTGGGCCGACGACCCCGCCGGCGGGGTGTTCGATGCGGCACCGGATGCGCCCCTGCCCTGGCTTCGATCCCAGGCCGAAATGGGAACCGGCGGGCAGGTGAGTGCGCGACAGCTATAGGGTTTGTGCCCGTGCGGAAACCCCCGTGGTTGGCGTGGGCGCTCTGGGACTGCGGAGCCACCGGCCTCAACGCGATCACCATCACGTTCGTTTTCTCGGTGTACTTGACCGCCTCGGTCGGGGCGGGCGCCGGCACCTCGCCGGCCAGCTGGCTGGGCCGGGCAATGGCCATTGCCGGGATCGTGGTGGCCTTGATGGCTCCACTGACCGGCAACTCGATCACCGACCCACGGCGGCGGCGTGTGGCGTTGATCGTGTTGAGCGGCACGGTTGCCGTGTTGACCGCGTCGATGAGCCTGATCCGCGATGACCCGCGTTACCTGTTGCCGGGCTTGGCACTGTTGGCCGTGACGGCCGCCTGCAGTGATCTGGCCACCGTCCCCTACAACGCGATGTTGCGGTCGGTCACCGTACCGCAGAACTCCGGCAGGGTTTCCGGTTTCGGTCTGGCCGCCGGTTACCTGGGCAGTGTGGCACTGCTGTTGGTGGTCTACGTGGGCTTCGTCGCGGGGGAGGGGTCCAACGTTGGTCTGCTGCACCTGCCGACCGCTGACGGGGTGAACGTGCGCGCGGCGATGCTGCTGACCGCGATGTGGTTCTTGGTCTTCGCGTTGCCGTTGCTGAGGTCACGGCCAAAGGCGTGTGCCGATGCCGCCGTTGACGATCTGCCGAACGCCGCCACGAAAGGCTTCCGCCAGCTTCGAGCCGATCTGGTCGCCGAATGGCGCCGTGACCACAACATCGTCTACTACCTGCTGGCCAGCGCGGTGTTCCGGGACGGGCTTACCGGGGTGGTCGCGTTCGGGGCGGTGTTGGGGGTGAACGTGTACGGCATCTCCGCTGCTGATGTGCTGCTGTTCGGAGTCACAGCCAGCACGGTGGCCGCGGTCGGGGCGGCGCTCGGCGGGCTGCTCGACGAGCGCATCGGGTCCAAGGCGGTGATCCTCGGCGCGTTGGCGTCGATGATCGTGGTGGGGCTGGTTTTGCTGGCACTGTCGGGGCCCCTGACGTTCTGGGTCTGCGGCTTGCTGCTGTGCCTGTTCATCGGACCGGCCCAGTCCTCGGCGCGCACCTTGTTGCTACAGATGAGCGCCACCGGAAAGGAAGGCCTGACCTTCGGGCTCTACACCACCACCGGGCGTGCGGCCACGTTCCTGGCGCCGACGCTGTTCTTCACCTTCGTGGATCTGTTCGGTGCCGACCGGGCCGGGCTCGGCGGCCTGTTGGTCGTGCTGGCGGCCGGATTGGTCGCGATGCTGCCCATCCGAACCTCCTCGCAAAGTGAACTGCGGGTACGTCCTTGAGGACTTGAATAGTGGTTTAGCGGCCTCTTTTTGGTACCTGAGTTTACGTAGGCGCAAGTTTGTCGTGACCGTGCTGTAACCTCGCGAGGGCGATGACTACCGCTCCTCCCCCTCCTCACGACCCGTCCGCCCTGCCGATCGCCGTTATCGGGCTGGCCTGCCGGCTGCCCGGCGGCATCGATTCTCCGCAACGGTTCTGGGAAGCATTGCTGCGCGGTGCCGACCTCATCGGCGAAGTGCCCGCGGACCGGTGGGATGTCGACGCCTACTACGGCTCCGAGCCGGGGCAGCCGGGCAGGTCGGTATCCCGATGGGGCGGCTTCCTGGACTCCATCGGCGCGTTCGATGCCGACTTCTTCGGCATGACCGAGCCGGAAGCCATCGCGGTCGACCCGCAACACCGCCTGCTGCTGGAGACCTCGTGGGAGGCCGTCGAGCATGCCGGAATCGACCCGGCGGCCTTGACCCGATCACAGACCGGGGTCTTCGTGGGGCTGACGCACAGCGACTATGAGCAGCTGTCCGCCGACTGCGGCGCCGCCGAGGGACCGTACGGATTCACCGCGACCAGCATCGGCTTCGCGTCCGCAAGGGTGTCGCAGGCCCTGGGACTGCACGGGCCGGCAGTCACGGTGGACACGGAGTGTTCCTCGGGCCTGATGGCAGTCCACCAGGCATGCCGCAGCCTGCAGGTCGGCGAGAGCGAGCTCGCCCTGGCCGGCGGCGTATCGGTGATGCTCGACCCCCGCAGGTCGGTGGCCGGCTCGCAGCAGGGCATATTGTCTCCGACCG
This sequence comes from Mycobacterium sp. UM_Kg27, assembly GCF_000972905.1. Taxonomy (NCBI): domain Bacteria; kingdom Bacillati; phylum Actinomycetota; class Actinomycetes; order Mycobacteriales; family Mycobacteriaceae; genus Mycobacterium; species Mycobacterium sp. UM_Kg27. The sequence continues at coordinate 1,691 of NZ_JRMM01000170.1, read as the reverse complement.
GCCGTTGCCGGGCCTTCGACGCCGACGCCGACGGATTCGTGGCGGGTGAAGGCTGCGTGGTGTTGCTTCTCAAGCGACTGCCCGAGGCCATCCGCGATCACGACCGCATCCTGGCGGTGCTGCGCGGCAGTGCCGCCAATCAGGACGGCGGCACCGGAACAGCCGGGGCGCCGTCGCAGCCGGCGCAGGTCGCGGTGTATCAGACCGCATTGGCCGCGGCCGGCGTCGACGCCGCCACGGTGGAGCTGGTTGAAGCACACGGTCTGGGAAACCCGGCCGCGGATCTGACCGAGTACGCGGGCCTGGCCGAGGTCTACGGCACCGACCAGCGCTGCTTCGTGGCGTCGGTCAAGGCCAACTTCGGGCACTGCCAGTCGGCGTCCGGACCGCTGGGCCTGATGAAGGCGATACTGGCCCTGCAGCACGGCACGATCCCACGACATCTGAATTTCACCCGGCTGCCGGACCAGCTCGCTGGGATAGAAACCAACCTGGTTGTGCCGCTTGAAAATACGTCATGGCCGACCAAGGCGGGCCATCCGCGTCGGGCCGCGGTCTCTTCGCATGGCCGGTCGGGCACCAACGTGCACGTCATCGTCGAGCAACCACCGGTGTCGGCGGTGCCGGATGCGACCACGGAGACGGGGACAGCAGACGGCCGGCAGGCGCCCTTGCTCTTCCCGATATCGGCGAACTCCGCAGACCAGCTGCGGGTGACGTCCGCCCGGATGGCGGACTGGGTCGACGAACACGGCAGCGCGATGACTACCGTCGGCCTCGCCGATCTCGGCTACACGCTGGCGCGGAGGCGATCCCACCGGTCGGTACGAACGGCGGTGTCGGCGGGCAACTTCGGCGAACTCAGCGACGCGCTGCGCAAAATCGCCGGCAACGACTTGGCGTACCAGCCCGCTATCGAAGCGGATGGCCGCGGTCCGGTGTGGGTGTTCTCTGAGCAAGCTCCCCCGTGGGCGCCAATGGCGGCATTGCTCGCCGAAGAACCGACTTTCGCGGACGCGATCGCCCAGATGGAGCCGGTCGTCGCGGCAGAGGCCGGCTTCTCACTCGCCGAAGCCATCGCCGCCGAGCGGCCGCCGACCGAAGTCGAACGAGCGCAGCCGACGAACTTCGCCATCCAGGTCGCACTGGCCGAGGCGATGAAGGCCCACGGGGTTCGGCCGGGTGCCGTCATCGGGCATTCGCTCGGCGAGGCCGCGGCGGCCGTCGTAGCCGGCGGACTGACCCTGGAGGACGGGCTGCGCGTGGTATGTCGACGGTCACGTTTGATGTCGCGGATCGTCGGCAACGGCGCCATGGCCACCGTGGAACTGCCTGCGCAGCAAGTGCTGTCGGAGTTGTCTATTCGTGACGTGTCGGACGCGGTGCTCGCTGTGGTCGAGTCGCCGGAGTCGACGACCATCGGCGGAGACGCAGCGACCGTTCGGGGCCTGGTGGCCGACTGGCAGCAACAGGGAGTTCCGGCGCGTGAGGTGCCGGTCGCGGTCGCCGCGCACTCGCCGCAGGTCGAGCCGGTCCTCAACGAGATGGCTCTAGCCCTCGCCGACCTCAAACCGGCTGAGCCCGAGATCCCCTACTACTCCGCGACTTTGTGGTCGCCCCGTGACCGGCCGGCATTCGACGGCCAGTACTGGGCGGACAACCTGCGTTACATCTGTCTCTTATACACATCT
>NZ_JRMM01000169.1:0-8071 GCF_000972905.1 Mycobacterium sp. UM_Kg27 | reverse complement strand
GGTGATGGTGACGCTCTCACCCTTGTGGACAGCGCGCACAATGGCATTGACGAAATGCTCGACGGCTTCGGTCGCCGACCGGCGGTCGGTGTCCAATTCCTTTGTGAGCACCTCGATGAGCTCTGCTTTGTTCATCCAATCCCTCCGAAACCAGTGGCCCTACTTGAGCCGACTAGAGCACACGGTAAACCCTGATACCACTGATATCCAAGAGCCACGCGCAATTTCAGACGAGATTATGGGCGAATTCGGCAATCCGGTTAGCTACCTTGGACGCTTACGTGAACGTCGAAACCACCGGAATTCAGCTCCGGCGCGGGCCCTCAAGAAGCCGGCAGGGTGCGCGGCTTCCAGCTCGGACGGGCCGCCTCGAATGAGTCGATCTCTTCGAGTTTCCGCAGCGTAAGGCCTATATCGTCGAGCCCTTCGGACAACCGCCAGGCGGTGTAGTCGTCAATCGTGAACGCCACCACCACCGTTCCGGCGGTGATATTCCGATCTTGAAGATTGACAGTGATTTCCAGCCCCGGGCTCTGCTCGATCACTTTCCACAGCAGTTCCACATCATCTTGGGCCACCTGGGCCGCCAGCAGACCGGCCTTGCCCGCATTGCCGCGGAAGATGTCGGCAAATCGGGAAGAGATCACCACCCGGAATCCGTAGTCAAGTAGCGCCCACACCGCGTGTTCCCGCGAAGATCCGGTGCCGAAGTCCGGTCCGGCCACCAGTACCGAACCTTGGTCGAAGGGGCTGAGATTCAGCACGAAGGACGGATCGGTCCGCCATGTGGCGAACAGGCCGTCCTCAAATCCCGTCCGGGTGATGCGCTTCAGATAGACCGCGGGAATGATCTGGTCGGTGTCGACATTGGACCGCCGCAGCGGGACTCCGATTCCGGTGTGGGTGTGGAAAGCGTCCATGACTAGGCTCCTTTGAGTACCGTGGCGGTCAGTTCAAGTCCTGGGGGGCCGACAGCGTCCCACGGACGGCGGTGGCGGCGGCCACGACCGGGGACACCAGATGGGTGCGTCCGCCCTTGCCCTGCCGACCCTCGAAGTTGCGGTTGGACGTCGACGCGGATCGCTGCCCCGGCTCCAGCTGATCGGGGTTCATCCCCAGGCACATTGAGCAGCCGGGCTGGCGCCATTCGGCGCCGGCGGCGGTGAAAATCTCCGAGAGGCCTTCGGCTTCGGCTTGTTTGCGTACGCGCATCGAACCCGGCACCACGAGCATCCGTACGCCGTCGGCGACCTGACGTCCGCGCAGAACATCCGCCACCGCCCGCAGGTCCTCGATACGACCGTTGGTGCACGACCCGACGAACACCGTGTCGACCGAGATATCGCGCATCGGGGTGCCGGGTCGAAGGTCCATGTACGCCAACGCCTTCTCTGCGGCTCGCCGCTCGGCCTCGTCGGGGATGGCCTCGGGGTCGGGCACGTCGGCGCCCAGCGGGACGCCTTGGCCGGGGTTGGTGCCCCAGGTCACGAACGGCGTCAGCGCATCCGCGTCCAGGTGGACCTCGGTGTCGAACGTTGCACCCGGGTCGGTGCGCAGGCTGCTCCAATACGCCACGGCGGCGTCCCAGTCCGCACCGGTCGGCGCGTGCGGCCGTCCGCGGAGGTACTCGTAGGTGGTCTCATCAGGGGCAACCATGCCGGCCCGGGCGCCGGCCTCAATGCTCATGTTGCAGATCGTCATCCGCGCCTCCATGGACAGCGCCTCAATGGCACTGCCCCGGTATTCGATGACGTAGCCCTGGCCGCCACCGGTGCCGATCTGGGCGATCACCGCCAAGATGATGTCCTTGGCCGTAACGCCGTCGGCGAGCTTCCCGTCGACATTGACCGCCATTGTCTTGAACGGCTTCAGCGGCAACGTCTGGGTGGCCAGCACGTGCTCGACCTCGGAGGTGCCGATACCCATCGCCAGCGCACCGAACGCGCCGTGGGTGGAGGTGTGGCTGTCGCCGCAGACCACCGTCGTGCCGGGCTGGGTGAGCCCCAGCTGGGGCCCGATGATGTGCACGATCCCCTGATCGATATCGCCCATCGGGTGCAACCGGATACCGAACTCGGCGCAGTTGTGCCGCAGTGTCTCGACCTGCGTACGCGACACGGGGTCGGCGATCGGCTTGTCGATGTCGACCGTCGGCACGTTGTGGTCCTCGGTGGCGATGGTCAGATCCGGGCGCCGTACCGGACGACCGGCCAGCCGCAGCCCCTCGAAGGCCTGCGGGCTGGTGACTTCATGTACCAAGTGCAGGTCGATGTAGATGAGGTCGGGTTCGGTCCCCCCGCCGGAAACCACGACGTGGTCTGCCCAGACCTTCTCGGCCAGGGTGCGAGGCTGCTCGGTCTTGAACATCACTGCCATCCCTCAAGCTATGCCGTCCCATATTTTGAGACGCTAGTATCTGTATATGGGACAGCATAGCGGTATCGGCGTTCTGGACAAAGCAGTGGCGGTGCTCCACTCAATCGCCGAATCGCCCTGCGGGCTAGCTGAACTGTGCGACCGCACCGGCCTGCCCCGCGCCACCGCGCACCGGCTGGCCGCCGGTTTGGAGACCCACCGGCTGCTCGGGCGTGACGATGAGGGCCGCTGGCAGATCGGGCCGGCGGTCAGCGAACTGGCGGTCGGCGCCGACGATCCGCTTCGGGTGGCCGGCGCGACCGTGCTGCCGCGGCTGCGAGAGATCACCGGGGAGAGCGTGCAGCTGTATCGCCGTGAAGGCTCCGAACGGGTCTGCGTTGCGGCGCTGGAACCGACTGCGGGGCTGCGAGACACCGTCCCGGTCGGCGCCCGGCTGCCGATGACCGCCGGCTCGGGCGCCAAAGTCTTGCTGGCCTACGCCGACGCAGCCGTGCAACAGGAAGTGCTGCCGGAGGCCAAATTCACCAGCCGCACCCTTACAGAGATGCGCCGCCGGGGCTGGGCGCAAAGCGTCGCCGAGCGCGAACCCGGCGTAGCCAGCGTGTCAGCGCCGGTGCGCGATCGCCGCGGCACCGTGGTAGCAGCGATCTCGGTGTCGGGCCCGATTGACCGGATGGGTCGACGCCCGGGGGCGCGCTGGGCCGCCGACCTGCTCGCGGCGGCCAGCGACCTGACGGCCCGACTGTGACCGCGAGCAGACACAAAAGCCCCCATTTCGTGGACGACAATGGGGACTTTGCGTCTGCTCGCCGGGTGATCTGGCCCGCCTGACAGACTGCAGAGATGGGAACCAAACAGCGCGCACAGATCGTCATGACCGAGGCCGAGGTCGCCGACTTCGTCGACACCCACCGCACCGGAACTTTGGCCACCATCGGGCCCGACGGCCAGCCGCACCTGACCGCGATGTGGTACGCGGTGCTCGACGGCGAGATCTGGCTCGAGACCAAGGCCAAGTCCCAGAAGGCGGTCAACCTGCGCCGCGATCCGCGGGTCACCTTCCTTCTGGAAGCCGGCCAGACGTACGACACGCTGCGCGGGGCGGCTTTCGAGGGCGTCGCGGAGATCGTCGACGACCCAGACACCATCTTCCGGGTGGGCGTCAGCGTCTGGGAGCGCTACACCGGCCCCTACACCGACGAGATGAGGCCCGGCGTCGACGCGATGATGAACAACCGGGTGGCTGTGCGCATCGTCACACGGCGCACCCGCTCCTGGGACCACCGCAAGCTCGGCTTGCCGGCCATGCCGCTGGCCGGTTCCACCGCTCCGAAGGGTGACTGAGCCCACGCAGCCGTCGGTCGAACGCAAAAGGCCCGCACCTTATGGTGCGGGCCTTTTGCGATGTACCCCCGATGGGATTCGAACCCACGCTACCGCCGTGAGAGGGCGGCGTCCTAGGCCGCTAGACGACGGGGGCTAGAACATTTCCGGGTTGCCAGCATAGCTCAACCCCTGCGGCCCGCCTAATCGCTTGCAGCGGACCGCTTTTGCTGGGGTACCAGGACTCGAACCTAGAATGGCTGAACCAGAATCAGCTGTGTTGCCAATTACACCATACCCCATTGGCCGGCCATTACCGCTGGTCAGAGTGCCGGTGGGGCACTACTGGCCAGCCGTTCTTGGGCCGACGAGCAGACTACCAAACTTCTAGCGCGAAGTTGTCATCGCGCTTCCCCAACGCCGTCCCGGGCGCTCCGCAGCCGGTCCAAGCTGCGGTTAGAGCCCAACAGTTCCAGCGACTCGAACAGTGGTGGGCTGACCAATCCGCCGGAGACTCCGACCCGGATCGGGCCGAACGCCTTGCGGGGTTTGAGTCCCAGATCGTCCAGCAGCGCGGCCTTCAGCGCGGCCTCGATGTTGGCGGTGCTCCACTCGCCCACGCCCTCCAGCGCGGCGATAGCCGCATCCAACACCGGCGCCGCGTCCGGGCCCAGCTCCTTGGCGGCGGCCCGCGGGTCCAGCTCGTAGTGGGAGTCGTTGAAGAACTTCAGCAGCGGCCAGGCGTCGCCGAGCACCACGATGCGGGTCTGCACCAGCGCCGCGGCCAGCGCGAAGCCGGTGTCGTCCAGGCCGGTGTCATGTCCGTGGGAGTCGAGGAAACTGCGCAACCGTGCGGTGAAGTCTTCGGCGTCGAGCAGCCGGATGTGCTCGGCGTTGAGTGCGTCAGCCTTTTTCTGGTCGAACCGGGCCGGGTTGGAGTTGACGTTGACCACATCGAACGCCGCGACCATCTCGTCGAGACTGAATACGTCGCGGTCGTCGGCGATAGACCAGCCCAGCAGTGCCAGATAATTCAGCAGCCCCTCGGGGATGAATCCTCGGTCGCGGTGCGCGAAGAGGTTCGACTGCGGGTCACGCTTGGACAGCTTCTTGGTGCCCTCACCCAAAACGGTTGGCAGGTGGCCGAACTCTGGGATGCGATCAGCCACGCCGATGCGAATCAGCGCCTGATACAGCGCGATCTGGCGTGGCGTGGACGGCAACAGGTCCTCGCCGCGCAGCACGTGGGTGATCTTCATCATCGCGTCGTCAACCGGGTTGACCAACGTGTACAACGGGTCCCCGTTGGCGCGGGTCAGCGCGAAATCGGGAACGGTGCCCGCCGGGAAGGTGGTCTGCCCGCGCACCAGGTCCGCCCAGCTGAGCTCGGTGTCGGGCATCCGCAGCCGAACTACCGGCTTGCGGCCCTCGGCCAGGAAAGCGGCCCGCTGCTCCGCAGTCAGCTCCCGGTCGAAGTTGTCGTAGCCCAGTTTGGGGTTCCGGCCAGCGGCAAGGTGACGAGCCTCGACCTCCTCGGGGGTCGAGAACGCTTCGTAAGCCTCGCCGGCCGCCAGCAGCTGCACCACCACATCACGGTGGATGTCGGCGCGCTGCGACTGCCGGTACGGACCGTAGGGGCCGCCTACCTCGGGTCCCTCATCCCAGTCCAGATGCAGCCAGCGCAGCGCGTCCAGCAGCGCCAAGTAGCTTTCCTCACTGTCGCGTTCGGCGTCGGTGTCCTCCACCCGGAAGACCATGGTTCCGCCTGTGTGGCGGGCGTAAGCCCAGTTGAACAGGGCGGTGCGGATCAACCCGACGTGCGGCGTGCCGGTCGGTGACGGACAGAACCGAACACGAACACCAGATGTGGTCACGAGTTTCCTTTGCGGATAACCGGATTGGACAGGGCGCCAATGCCTTCGATGGAGACAGACACGGTGTCACCGTGCTCGATGGGGCCGACACCGTCAGGGGTGCCGGTCAGAAGGATGTCGCCGGGCAGCAGCGTCATCACCGCAGAGATCCACTCCACGATGGCGCCGATGTCGTGCATCATCAGCGAAGTCCTGCTGTCCTGCTTCACCACCCCATTGACCTCGGTGCGAATCGCCAGGTCAGCTGGGTCAACGTCGGTGACTATCCAGGGTCCGATCGGGCAGAAGGTGTCATGGCCTTTAGCCCGGGTCCACTGCCCGTCGGACTGCTGCTGGTCACGGGCCGACACGTCGTTGCCGATGGTGTAGCCCAAGATGTTGTCCTTGGCCCGCGCGGCCGGAACGTCTTTGCACGGACGCGAGATAACCACGGCCAGCTCGCCTTCGAAGTGCACGGGGGACGCATTGGCGGGCAGCTGGATCGGCACATTGGGCCCGATGATGGCGGTGTTCGGCTTGAGGAACATCGTCGGGTTGGCCGGTGCGGCGCCGCCCATCTCGGCGATATGGGCCGCGTAGTTCTTCCCGATGCAGACCACCTTGCTCGCCAGGATCGGTGCCAGCAGGCGCACGTCAGCCAGCGGCCAGGACCGGCCCGTGAACTCCGGTGTGCCGAACGGGTGCTCGGCGATCTCGCGGGCGGTCATCTCGTGTGGCCGGTCCGGGTCCCCTTCAATACTGACGAAGGCGACACCGTCCGGGCTGGCAATTCGGCCTAGTCGCATTCGCACAAGCCTAATGGCGATCACAAGCGCGGCGGAGCCGGGCGCAGTGGGTCGCCATCAACCAGCACAAGCCGATCACCAGCGCGGCGGAGCCGGGCGCAGTGGGTCGCGCGACCAGACGCATCCGTCATCAATTGGCTCAGCTCGCGTCCCTGGTGGTGGGCCTGTGGAAGCATGGTCGGATGTCCGCCGAGCCGATCGGGAAAGCCGCTCGCTGGTCGGTCGTGGTCGTCGCTCTGATGGCCACGCTGTGTTCCTTCGTCTTCATCAACGGCATCGCCTTTGTCATCCCGATGCTGGAGACCAAAAGGGAAACCAACCTGGCAATGGCTGGCCTGCTGGCCTCGATGCCCAGCTTCGGCATGGTGCTAACCCTGTTCGCCTGGGGAGCGCTGCTGGACCGCATCGGCGAGCGGATCGTGTTGAGTGTTGGTTCCGCGTTGACCGCGCTGGCCACGTTCGCGGCGGCATCGATGCAGTCGCTGGTCGGCGTCGGGGCTTTCCTCTTTCTCGGAGGTATGGCCGCCGCCAGTGCCAACACTGCCAGCGGACGGTTGGTGACGGGCTGGTTTCCGCCTCACCAGCGCGGACTGGTGATGGGTATCCGCCAGACCGCGCAACCGTTGGGCATCGCGTTGGGAGCCGAGGTGATTCCCGAGCTGGCCGAGCACGGGCTGCCGCGGGCGCTGATGTTTCCGGCAACACTGTGTGCCGTTGCGGCGGTGGCGTGTGCGATCGGTGTCATCGATCCACCGCGCCGGCCACGGTCGGCGGCCTCCGGCACCGAACTGGCCAGCCCCTACAACGGGTCAAAGGTGCTGTGGCGCATCCACTTGTCTTCGGCTCTGTTAATGGTTCCGCAGTGTGTTCTCGCCACATTCATGCTGGTGTGGCTGATCGTGGACACCGACTGGTCGATCGCCGCCGCGGGCGGTCTGGTGACGGTGTCGCAGTTGCTCGGCGCCGCCGGGCGGGTGGCGGCCGGCCGGTGGTCCGATCGCGTGCGCTCGCGGCTGCGGCCGATTCGCAGCCTCGCCGTCGCCGGCGCGCTGGCGATGCTGGCGCTGGGGACCGCCGATCACCTGCACTCGCGTCTCGCCGAGGCGACGATGGTTATCGCGGCGGTTATCACCGTGCTGGACAACGGATTGGCCTCGACAGCTGTCGCCGAGATCGCCGGTCCGTACTGGAGTGGTCGCGCGCTGGGCATCCAGAACACCACCCAACGGCTGACCGCGGGCATCGCTCCCCCGCTCTTCGGTGCGCTGATCGGCGCCGCCGGCTACCCCGTGGCCTTCGCGCTGTGCGGACTGTTCCCCCTGGCCGCCCTGCGTCTGGTACCGGTGAGCGCCGAGCCCGATGGCCGCTCGGCGCTCGAAGCACTGCGGACCCTAGGAGTGCCGCCCGGGCCGCCGCCGGACACGCCAGCGCAGCCCTGAACCTGCCGGCAAGTACCGTCGAAACGATGACGGATACGGATCATGTCCGGCTTCGGACACCAACTGTGGCGGACGGCCAGGCCCTATGGCAGATGGCGGTCGACAGCGCCGCTCTCGACGTCAACTCGCCGTACGCCTACCTGCTGTGGTGCCGCGATTTCGCTTCTACCTCGGTAGTCGCCGAGGTAGAGGGCGAGGCCGGCGGTTCAGCGAGGCTCGACGGAGGAGAGTCGAAGCTGGGAGCGCCGAGTAAACCCGGCGGTTCGGTGGTGGC
>NZ_JRMM01000168.1:0-8109 GCF_000972905.1 Mycobacterium sp. UM_Kg27 | reverse complement strand
GATGTGTATAAGAGACAGCTTCCTGGCTCTGCTCGAACTGTATCGGGCCCGGGCGGTAGCATTTGAGCAGTCAGAACCACTTGGTGTGCTCCAGGTGTCGTGGACGGGGGAACGTCCCACCAATGAAGACCTGGTGAAAGCAGAATCGGCCGAGTAGTGCGAGACGAATTGATGACTGACCACCTGCCCGACTCCGAAGTGCCGGAGGATATCGAGGCACCCGAGGTTGGCGACGCTGTGGAACAGCCCGAAGATCACGGCGACGAAGGCTCCGCCGGCCCGTCGGACTCCAATCTGGGGATCGACGTCGCACTGGCACCCGAACTCGAGGACGCCGAGCTGGGATCGGTGCTCGAGGCGCTGCTGCTGGTCGTGGACACGCCGGTGACGGTGGAGGCATTGGCGGCCGCCACCGATCAGCCGGTCTATCGGATCACCGCCAAGCTGCGGAACATGGCCGACGAGTTCACCGAACGCGACAGCGGCATCGACTTGCGCGAAGCCGGTGGCGGCTGGCGGCTGTACACTCGTGCCCGGTTCGCGCCGTACGTGGAGCGGTTACTGCTCGACGGCGCCCGCTCCAAGCTGACCCGCGCCGCGCTGGAGACGCTGGCCGTGGTGGCCTACCGCCAGCCCGTGACGCGGGCCCGGGTCAGCGCGGTGCGCGGGGTGAATGTGGACGCGGTGATCCGCACCCTGGTGGCGCGCGGCCTGATCACCGAGGCGGGCACCGATCCCGACACCGGTGCGGTGACGTTCGCGACCACGGAGTTGTTCCTGGAGCGGTTGGGCCTGTCGTCGCTGACCGACCTGCCCGACATCGCCCCACTGCTACCCGACGTCGACGTGATCGACGACTTGAGTGAAAGCCTGGACAGTGAACCGCGTTTCATGAAACTCGGCGGTGCGCCGGCGAACGATCAGCCGCTGGCCTTCGATGTGGACCACCTCTGATGGCGTGGCCGGACGAAGAACAAGCCGGCGTGCGCCTGCAGAAGGTGCTGTCGCAGGCCGGGGTCGCCTCGCGGCGGGTCGCTGAGCGGATGATTCGCGACGGCCGGGTTGAGGTGGACGGCCGGGTGGTGACCGAACTGGGCACCCGCGTGGACCCCGCCTCCGCGGTGATCCGGGTCGACGGCGCCCGGGTGACCGTCGATGACACCCGGGTCTACCTGGCGCTGAACAAGCCGCGCGGAGTGCATTCGACCATGTCGGACGACCGCGGACGGCCCTGCATCGGCGACTACGTCGAGCACCGAGTTCGCGGCGACGCCAAGCTGTTTCACGTCGGCCGCCTCGATGCCGACACCGAGGGCCTGATGTTGCTGACCAACGACGGCGAACTCGCGCACCGGCTGATGCACCCGTCGTATCAGGTGCCCAAGACCTATATCGCCACCGTGGTGGGCGCCATCCCGCGCGGACTGGGCAAGAAGCTGCGCGAGGGTGTCGAACTCGACGACGGCCCGGCGAACGTCGACGACTTCGCGGTGGTCGACACCGTGCCCGGCAAGTCGCTGGTGCGGGTCACCCTGCACGAAGGACGCAAGCGGATCGTGCGGCGGATGCTGGCGGCGGTCGGATTCCCGGTCCAGGAGTTGGTGCGCACCGACATCGGTTCGGTGGCGCTGGGGGAGCAGCGTCCCGGCAGCATCCGGGCGTTGACCCGCAAGGAAGTCGGCGAACTGTATGCGGCGGTGGGCCTGTGAGCGCGGGCAGTGCCGCCGTGGTGGCTATCGACGGGCCGGCCGGAACGGGAAAGTCCACGGTCGCAAAGGGACTGGCGGCGGCGCTGGGATCCCGGTATCTGGACACCGGCGCGATGTACCGGGTCATCACGCTGGCGGTGCTGCGCTCCGGTGTGGCACTTGATGACACCGACGGCATCGGCGCGGTGGCTCAGGACGTCGCGGTCTCGGTGGAATCCCAGCCCGAGGGCGACCGCGCTTTTCTTGGCGACGAAGACGTTTCGCAAGAGATCCGCGGCGACGAGGTGACCCGCGCGGTGTCGGCGGTGGCCGCGGTGCCCGCGGTGCGCACCCGGCTGGTCGCGCTGCAGCAGCAGTTGGCCGCGCAAGGCGGTGGCGTGGTGGTCGAAGGCCGCGATATCGGCACCGTGGTGTTGCCCGACGCCGACGTGAAGATCTTTCTGACCGCCTCGGCCGAGACCCGGGCCCGGCGGCGCAATGACCAGAACATCGCGGCGGGGCTGCGCGACGACTACGCCGGCGTGCTGGCCGACGTGCTGCGCCGCGACGAGTTGGATTCCACGAGGGCGGTGTCGCCACTGCGGCCCGCCGACGACGCGGTGATCGTGGACACCGGAGACATGACCCAGGAGCAGGTGGTCGACCATCTGCGCGGCCTGGTTGAGCAGCATTGCGGGGCGATCCGATGAGTGACGGAACCTGGGTCGACGAAAGCGACTGGGAGATCGGCGAAGAGGGCGGCTTCGACGATCTGGTCGAGGACTCCGGTCCGCCGCCGGTGGTGGCCGTGGTGGGCCGGCCCAACGTCGGCAAGTCGACGCTGGTCAACCGGATCCTGGGCCGGCGTGAAGCGGTGGTGCAGGACCTGCCCGGGGTGACCCGTGACCGGGTGTCCTACGACGCGCTGTGGACCGGCCGGCGCTTCGTGGTCCAGGACACCGGCGGCTGGGAGCCCGACGCCAAGGGCCTGCAGCAGCTGGTGGCCGAGCAGGCTGCGGTGGCGATGCGTACCGCCGACGCGGTGATTCTGGTGGTGGACACGGTGGTCGGCGCCACCGCCGGCGACGAGGCCGCCGCGCGGATTCTGCGCCGGTCCGGTAAGCCGGTGTTCTTGGCCGCCAACAAGGTTGACAGTGATCGGGCCGAGGCCGATGCGGCGGCGCTGTGGTCTTTGGGGCTGGGCGAGCCGTTCACCGTCAGTGCGTTGCACGGCCGCGGAGTGGCCGACCTGCTGGATGAGGTGATCGCCAAGCTGCCCGAGGTGGCCGAAACCGCCGGCGGCGGAGGTGGCCCACGACGGGTGGCGTTGGTGGGCAAGCCCAACGTGGGCAAGAGCTCGCTGCTGAACCGGCTGGCCGGCGACGAGCGGTCGGTGGTGCACGACGTGGCCGGCACGACCGTCGACCCGGTCGACTCGCTGATCGAAATGGACGGCAAGATCTGGCGTTTCGTCGACACCGCAGGGCTGCGCCGCAAGGTGGGGCAGGCCAGCGGACACGAGTTCTACGCGTCGGTGCGCACCCACGGGGCTATCGACGCCGCCGAAGTGGTGATCGTGCTGGTCGATTCGTCGTTGCCGCTGACCGAGCAGGATCAGCGGGTGATCTCGATGGTGGTCGAAGCGGGCCGGGCGGTGGTGCTGGCCTACAACAAGTGGGACCTGGTTGATGAGGACCGGCGTTACGTGCTGGACAAGGAGATCGACCGGGACATGGCCCGGCTGGCGTGGGCGCCGCGGGTGAACATCTCGGCGAAAACCGGTCGCGCCGTGCAGAAGTTGGTGCCGGCGCTGGAGACCTCGCTGGCCTCCTGGGACAAGCGGATCTCCACCGGCCAGCTCAACACCTGGCTCAAAGAGGTTGTTGCCGCGACCCCGCCGCCGGCGCGCGGGGGCCGCGCACCGCGCATCCTGTTCGCCACCCAGGCGACGTCGCGTCCCCCCACATTCGTGTTGTTCAGCTCGGGATTTTTGGAGGCGGGCTACCGCCGGTTCCTGGAGCGGCGATTGCGGGAGACGTTCGGATTCGAGGGCAGCCCGATCCGCATCAATGTGCGAGTGCGAGAAAAGCGCGGTCCCAAGCGTTCTCGGTGAGCCGTCAGTTTTACCCGGTCTTGCTCAGCTGGAAGTCCCACTGCCCGACGACTCCGCCGGCCGGGCCTCGGCCGCACGGTTCCAGGGTGGCGGTGGTCCATTGGCCGGCCAGCGTCACGGCATCGAAGCTGACCGTCTTCGACACCGGCAGCGGGGTGTGATCCACCGGGCAGTCCATGCTGCCCCGCCCGCTGTACTCCCAGCGGCCACCGTTGAGATGAAACTCCGCGTTCTGCAGCCAGCGTTCCGCGTCGACGGTGGTGCATGTCGCGCCGCACGGGGTGAACGTCCACGTCGCCGTCCGCTGCGACGGGCCATGCTGGGCGGTGAAGGCGTACGGGCCTGACGGCACCTCCGGCGCGGCCTGGGCCGCCGGCGGCGCTCCAAGCGCGAACAGCAGCCCGCAGACAGCACCGAGCGCCCGCATTCCGGTAATGCCGATCATCGCCTCACCTCTCCGCCGGGCTGCCTTAGCCCTGCGCACGATCAGCGTAGGGTGCTGCAAATGCCGGTATCGCAGATGGTGTTGATCCTGCTGGCGGGGGTGGGCGCCGGGGCGATCAACGCCCTGGTCGGCTCGGGCACACTCATCACCTTCCCGACCCTGGTGACGCTGGGTTTTGCCCCGCTGACCGCGACCATCTCCAACGCGATCGGCCTAGTGGCCGGCGGCATCTCCAGCACCTGGGCCTACCGACGCGAACTGCGCGGTCAGTGGGACAGGCTGCGCTGGCAGATACCGGGATCGCTGCTGGGAGCGGTGCTCGGCGCCTATCTGCTGCTGCACCTGCCCGAGAGCGTGTTCAACCGCATCGTGCCGGCACTGTTGGTCGGCGCCCTGGCGCTGGTGGTGATCGGGCCGAAGATCCAGGCGGTGGCGCAGCGCCGCGCGGCGGCCGAGGGCCGCTCCACCGACCAGCTCAGCGCCGGCCGGCTGACGGCATTGGTGGTCGGCACCTTCGTCGTCGGGGTGTACGGCGGCTATTTCGCTGCGGCCCAAGGAATTCTGCTGGTCGGCGTGATGGGGGTGCTGCTGCCCGAGTCGATGCAGCGGATGAACGCCGCGAAGAACCTGCTGGTGCTGATCGTCAACGTGGTCGCCGCCGTGGCCTACATCGTGACGGCATTCGACCGGATCAGCTGGCCGGCAGCGGGATTGATCGCCGTCGGCTCTCTGATCGGGGGATACCTGGGCGGTCACTACGGGCGCCGGCTGTCCCCGAACGCGCTGCGTGCGGTGATCCTGGTGGTCGGTTTGATCGGGCTCTACCGGCTGCTGACGGTCTAGCCGGCTCAGGCGGGGTTCTGCCTGCGCCACCGCTCCCAGCGGCTGCGCGGTGCCCGCGCCGAGGCCATCACCTCGTTCATCGGCGCGGCGTGCGGGTGATCCGGTTGCGCGGGTGCCTTCGGCGTCACCACCGCGGGCTCGGTGCCTTCCCACCAGACCGGCTGCAGCAGTGCCGAAACCACCGGAATGGCGTGCCCGACACTCTTGCGTCCCCACTGGCAGGCCCGGTCGATGGTGGCCGCCGACGGTGCCAGGTTGACCGGTGACAGGGTGGGGGAGAACCGGACCAGATGGTCGGCATAGGGCGCGTTGCGCACCATCTGCAACTGGATCGCCTGGGTGATCGGCACCAGCCACAGGTGCTTGGGGTCCCACTGCGGGTGGAAGCAGTCGAAGGCGAGGTAGCAGGCGTTGCGGGTGCCCAACCGGCCGGCCCGGACCCGCTTCCAGGCCAGCTCCAGCGGCACATTGCTGGCGGCACCGCCGTCGACCAGGGCGCCCACGTCGTTGTCGGCCAGCAGCGCGTCGAACAGCGGCATCATGGCCGGGTCCTTGGGCTCGTGGTGCAGCACCCCGGGGATTGCCGACGAGAACGACGCCGCGTCAACGACGTTGACGTCCCGGTCCGGGTTGTCGCCGCCGATCACGATCGGTGTCACCACCCGCGGGTCGATGAAGGCGGCCGTCTGCCACATCCGCGTCGCCACCTGCGGGCCCAGGCCGATCGACAGGTACGGGAAGGATCGCAACTGCAGTCCGGCCAGGCTCTGATTGCGGTAGCGCCCCGGCAGCGCCGCAAACGGCTGGCGGCGCACCCCGGCAACCACCGCATCGAACGGAATCTCCAGATCCGACATCTTCATCGGTGCGCCGTCTTCGCGGCGGAACATCGCGTCGGCGAACACGTCGAAGTTCAAGGCGAACACACCGGTCAGGCCGTGGCGGCGGCGCAGCCGCTCGGGCCCCAGGATGGCGCGGAACGACACCGTCTTGGCCCACTCGATGTATTCGTCGATGGGCACCGGCAGGGTGCGGCTGACCACTGAGCCCAGGACGGAGCCGAACGAGGACCCGATCAGATAGTCGGGCACCGCCCCGGACTCCAGCAGGGCCGCCATGCCGCCGATGTAGACGAAGCCGGCGCCGCCGCCACCACCGAGGACGGTGACCAGCTTCTTGTGGCCCACCTCGGCGTCGAGTTCGGCCAGCGAGAAGTCGTCGCTGTGGCGTTCGGCCAGCAGGCGGCGCTGCTCGTCCTGCTCGGGGGCCAGCCCGCCCAGGGTGTCGCGGGCGGCGAGCAACGCCATCACCGGATCGCGTTCCTCGCGCAGTGGGCCGCGCAGCGCGTCGGCCACCTTGGCCCGCCACCCGGCCAGTTCCGCACCGACCGAGACGTCACCGCGGCCGCGGGCGCCGCCCGGGCCGGCGGCCCCGGGCTCGAAGTCGTCGAGCCGGGCGAAGTTGAGCAGATACCGCAACCGGCGCAGCTGCTCGGCGCTCAACACGTCGGGCCGGCGCAGCGTGTGCCGGATCAGCCGGTTTTCCATCTTCTGCAGCAGCAACATGGTGTCGCCGCTGTCGACGACGTCGACCACTTCGTCGGTGACGGCGGGGTCGCCGCTGATCTCGGGAATGTCTATGGGGTCTGGGGGGTCGGGCATCTCCGACCACTGCTGCGAGGGGGGAAGCTGCATATGTGGTGGTTCCTGAGGGTTAGTCGCGCTGCCGGGGGAGGCAGTCCCGCGTGGCCGAGCCTACGCGGTGAAGGTGTCCTCACGCGGATTCGGGACACCCGCGGGCGTGCGGTAGCATTTCGACCTGCTGCCGGAGAAGTTCGGCGGTGGCGGGCTGTGGCGCAGTTTGGTAGCGCACTTGACTGGGGGTCAAGTGGTCGCAGGTTCAAATCCTGTCAGCCCGACAACGAGAACCACTTGGTAACAGGTGGTTTTTCTCATTTCTGGCGTCTCTGATTCAGGTACTGCCGAACGAGCTGACGACCATTCTGACGACCATTGTGGTGGTGCCAAGCGGTCTCTTCTGGTGCCATCCGGTGCCGTTTCGGGTGGGGTGATCGCCGGCGAACTGGTGAAGTTGGGAGCGCAGCGCGCTCGTGATCGGACCCGATCGCGGGTGTCACGGTTGCAACATATAGTCGCATAAGCGACCATATAATCATGGTCGATGAGATGCCCCTGTCCGAGGCGGCGCAGATCCTCGGGGTGACCCCGAGGCAGGCGCAGCGCCTGGCCGCCAGCGGCGAGCTCGGGCACACCCGCCGGGTGGGGCGCACCGTCGTGGTGACACCCGCCGCGGTCTACCGCGCTCACAACAACGGCACCACGAGCAGGGGCCGGCCAGCGCTCCCCGCAACGGCGTGGACCGCACTCGATCTGCTCTCCGGCCGGGAGGCACAGGGGCAGTTCGAGAGAAGGCTCGCCGATCGGCTGTCCACCATGAGCCCGATCGAGCTGGCGCGCTTCGCCCGCCGCCGCGCGACGATCACCCAGCTGCGGGTCATATCCCGGAGCGCGCAGCGCGACTTGCCCGAGAACCTCATCGCCGCGGGCCTGAAACCGACCGGGATGATGTCGCCACTCATCACCGACTGGGGTCTGGCCGGCGGCCGTACCGAGGACGTGATCGACGGCTACCTCTACGTCGGCCCTGATCGCACGCTGCGCGAGCTCGGACTGCGGGAAGAGTCCGGCGGCCGGATCGCGCTGCGCATCCTCGACGCGCCCGTCGAACCGCTGCCTCCGGCGGTGGTGGCCCTCGACCTGATGGAGTCCATGGACTCGCGAGCGCGCTCCGTGGGCCACGATCGCCTGACCGAGATGATCGACGGTCTGCGGTGACCGACCGGGAGCACTGGGAAATCGACGCACCGCCCGACGGGTGGGCGCGCCCGTGGCCGCTTATGGTCGAGGTGGCCCGAGCCTTGCCCGAGTTCAGCTGGACGCTCGTTGGTGGGTTGATGGTGCAAGTCCGCTGATCGAAGATCCTGTCTCTTATACACATCT
>NZ_JRMM01000167.1:0-8140 GCF_000972905.1 Mycobacterium sp. UM_Kg27 | reverse complement strand
CCCGCGAACTGGACCGCTACCTGCCGTTCCTGGCGACCACCAAGGTGTTGATCGCCGCGGTGCGTGCCGGCGTGGGACGGGAAGCCGCCCACGAGGTGATCAAGGAGCACGCGGTGGCTGTCGCGCTGGCCATGCGCGAGCGGGGCGCCGAACCCGACCTGCTGGACCGGCTGGCCGCCGATGACCGGCTGCCGCTGGACCGGGACGCGCTGGACGCGGCCGTCGCCGACCGACAGGCTTTCACCGGTGCGGCCGCCGACCAGGTCGACCGGGTGGCGGCCGAGGTGGCCGAACTGCTCGAACGGCACCCGGCCGGGGCGGCCTACAGCCCGGGCGCGATCCTGTAACCGTCATGGTCCAGGAGCTCGCGAGCATCGACTTCACCGATCTGGACAACTTTGCCGACGGCTTCCCCCACGAGCTGTTCGCGCTGCACCGTCGCGTAGCCCCGGTGTACTGGCACGAGCCCACCGCCCATACTCCCGACGGCGACGGCTTCTGGTCGGTGGCTACGCACGCCGAAACGCTTGAAGTGCTGCGTGATGCGCAGACCTATTCCTCGGTTACCGGTGGTGATCGGCCGTTCGGCGGCACCGTGCTGCAGGACCTGCCGATCGCCGGGCAGCTGTTGAACATGATGGATGACCCGCGGCACGCTCAGGTCCGCCGGCTGGTTAGCTCCGGGTTGACGCCGCGGATGATCCGCCGGGTCGAGACCGACCTGCGGCACCGGGCGCGGTCCTTGCTCGACGCCATCGAGCCCGGGGTTCCCTTCGACTTCCTGGTCGACATCGCCGCCGAGGTGCCGATGCAGATGATCTGCATCCTGTTGGGTGTGCCCGAGGCCGACCGGCACTGGCTGTTCGAGGCGATAGAGCCCAGCTTCGACTTCCGCGGCTCACGCAAGGCGGTGGTGTCGCGACTGTCTATCGAGGACGCCGGCAACCGGGTCTACACCTTCGGACGTGAGCTGATCGCGGCTAAGCGGGCCGAGCCCGCCGACGACATGCTCTCGGTGGTGGCCAACTCAACCGACCCCGAGCTCAGCGACCTCGAGGTGTATCTGTTCTTCCAGCTGCTGTTCAGCGCCGGCGCCGAGACCACTCGCAACGCCATCGCCGGAGGGCTGCTGGCACTGTCTGCGTACCCCGATCAATATCGTTTGCTGCGTAGCGATTTCGATCTGCTGCCCACCGCCATCGAGGAGATCCTGCGCTGGACCTCGCCGGCTCCGTCAAAGCGGCGCACCGCCACCCGCCGTGCCGTGCTGGGGGGGCAGACCATCGAAGCCGGTCAGAAGGTATTGGTGTGGGAGGGCTCGGCCAATCGGGACCCGGCGGTCTTCGACCGGGCCGATCAGTTCGACATCACCCGTAAACCCAACCCCCACATCGGTTTCGGGCACGGAGCGCACTTTTGCCTGGGTGCCCACCTGGCCCGACTGGAACTACGGGTGCTCTACGAGGAGCTGTTGAGCCGGTTCGGTGAATTGGCGGTGGTGGCGCCGGTGGAGTGGACGCGCAGCAACCGGCACACCGGGATGCGGCACATGATGGTGGAGCTGCGCCCCTAGCTCCTCGCGACCGGGGATCGGCGGGCCAGACCCGCGGCGTGCAGTTCCAGCGCGGCCAAGCCCCCGATCACGACGGGGTCGGCGTGCCGCCAGGCCCCGGCGGGGTCGGGACTGACCGCGGTCAGCTTCCCCAGTGGGCGATTGGTCAGGGCGCGCAGCGCCAGAAGCTGCTGCCCGGCCGGGTTCGAGTACAAGCCCAGCACCGCCCGTTTACGCAGGAAGAACCGTAGTCGCAAGGCCAGCCACGGCATCGCCACCGCCAGAATCGGCGGGGCGGCGACGGCAAAGGCGAGCACATAGGCCAGCCAACCTGCAGTGGTGTTGAGGTTGTGACCGGCCCCGGCGATATCGACTGCGGCATGACCCGCTGCGGTGAGCGGCTTGCTCACAGCGTCACCGACCAGCGGTATCCGGTCCGCGCTCTTGCCCGCCGAGGCCAAGCTGTCGGCCACGCCGTTGGCGCCGCGCTCGAACTGCCGTCCGACCCCGGCGATGGTGGTCACCGCGCCGTGCACCGCCAGGGCGATCATCACCCACAGGAAGGTCCATGCCGCGACGACGAGGTCGCTCAGCAGTTGGGCCAGCAAGCGGCCGGGCGAGGTGGCATAGGGCAGCAGCCGGGATGTCATGCCTCCGATCCCAACACACCCGGAGCCCGTCCGGCAGGCGATGCGCCGTCAGCTGTTGGGTGTGACGGTCACCGTGATGGTGGCGGCACCGGCGTTGGAGGCGATCACCAGCACCGGGGCGTTCGCGGCTGACACGACCTGCCCGCCGGTGACTGTCACCTGGTAGCCGTCCGGGTAGAGGCTGGGCGGTACCGAGATGTTGGTGTGCGCCCCCGCGGCGAACTGCCCCGACCCGTCAGCCATCTCGGTGGAGTAGCTGAACGCGAAGGTGCCGTCGTTGAACGACCAGCTGCCCGGGATGCCGGCCACGGCCTGCGGGTAAGGCGCGGCCAGGGCGTTCACCGCATCGGTCGCCACGTTGTCGCCGGTCAGCGGCTGCTCCATGTCACGGACGAGGACGTGGTTGTAATCCCAGAACAGCCAGCCGAAGCCGTGCTGATTGGCGGCGCCGGTGGCGCCGTAGATGACACCGGGGTTGGTGGTGTTGCCGAACTCGGTGAGCAGCGCCGGGACGCCATGTGCCTGCGAGTAGGCCGCGGCGTGATCCATGATGTAGCCCTCGTATGCCCCGCAACCGAAGTCGCTGCCCAAGACCTCGTACCACGGGCAGTAGCTGTGGAAGGCGAATATGGTGTTCGAATCATCCGGCGGGGTCACGAAGGTGGGCACCGGCAGGTTGCCGAACAGCGTGTTGGACCCGAAGATGACCGGGGTGCTCGGGTCCACCGAGCGGATCGCCGCCGTCACCTGCTCGTAGAACGGTGACAACTGCTGGGTGTCGAAGAACGGGTTGCCGAACGCCGTCGACAGGTAGCCCGAGCCCGGCCAGGGCTCGTTCATGATCTCGTAGCCGGCGACGTGGGGATTGCCGTTGAGGACGCCCGCCACGGCCTGGAACATGCTGGCGTAGTGGTTCTGCAGGCCGATCCCGTCGGAGGCGGCGGGGGAGTTGGTCCAGAACGCATCCCAGGCGTGGTTCACGGCGGCGTTGAGCGGGTAGTTCCACGGCCAGCCGAAGTTGATATTGATCGCATCACCGATCTGCACCGCCCACTCCGGCGCCCCGTCACCGATCCCGGTGATGGTGTCGCTGTACAGGTCCTGATGCATGTCGATGACGCTGACGATGCCGTAGGAACCGAGCAGGTCCACGGTGGCCTTGATCGACGCCAGATACTCGTAGTCGATCTGGCCGGGGCTGGGCTCTACCCCGGACCAGATCACGCCGACGCGAACCGCGTTGATGCCGTTGGCGGCCAGATACGCCGCATGCTGCTCGTCGAAGTGGTCGGCCTCCGGCGTAAAGGGCGCACCCTTGTTGACCTCGTTCACGCCGTGCAGGATCAGAACCCGGCCGTCGGCATCGGTGAGCCAGGTGCCGGCGGTGCTGAAGGCGCCGCTGCCGATCGGGGGACCGCTGTCCAAGGTGCCGAACGCGCCGACGGAGCCGTGCGTGCCGAACAGCCCGGGGTTGCCCCCCGCCCCGCCTAGCGCCGGCCGCGCCCAGCCGGGAGTTGACGCGATACTGTCGCCGTTGCCGGCGTCACCACCGTGGCCGCCGGCGGCGAACAGGCCGATGCCGCTGCCGCCGTCGCCGCCATTGGCGCCGTCGCCGCCGTCTCCGCCGGCCCCACCATTACCCAGCAGCCAGCCGCCGCTGCCACCGGCACCACCGGCGGCTTCGGCGCCACCGTCACCGCCCGCGCCGCCGTTGCCGATAAGCCCCGCCGCCCCGCCGGCCCCGCCGGCGACTCCGGTCTGATCGCTGTCCCACCCGGCGCCGCCGGTGCCGAACAGCCACCCCGCGGCGCCGCCGTCGGGGTTCGCTGCTGTTCCGGTGGCGCCGTCACCGATCACGTACGAGCCGAACCCGTTCAGGAAATCGGCGACTTGCTGACCGGCCTGCGTATCCAGCCACTCATCCAGCCCGTGGTAGATGGGCAGGTAGATCGATTGCTGGAACCAGCTGGCGAAGTCGAAGTCGGTGGCGGGGGCCGCGAACGGCTCTCCCCAGTCGACGACCATCCCGGCCAGGAGTTGCTCGAAGGCGTCGTCTAAGAACTCGGCGTGCGCGGACGCGGCGCCCAGCGGTGACAACCCGAGCCCGAGTGACAACCCGGCTGCTGCTGCTGCACCCGCCAGTTGCGTGCGACCGCTGCGCCGCCGCAGTCGGCGATTACCGGAGGTGGTCAGTTGCGATGTCATGTGGCGGTCGCTCCTCGCCGGCAGTGAAAGTTAGACGTTACATGTGAAACACCTGACAAATTACCGTACATGAAGTGTGGTTCACGTGGCAGGGTTGAGGCGCGCGGCGTCGTCCCCGATAGGCTGACGCAATGCCGCGACCCGCGCTCTCCGATTACCAGCACCTGGCCAGCGGCAAAGTCCGCGAACTCTATCGGATCGATGATCACCATCTGCTGTTCGTCGCGACCGACCGGATCTCGGCGTTCGACTACGTCCTGGACAGTGAGATCCCGGATAAGGGTCGCATCCTGACCGCGATGAGCGTCTTCTTCTTCGACCTCGTCGAGGCCCCCAATCACCTGGCGGGGCCGCCTGACGACCCACGCATCCCCGATGAGGTGCTCGGTCGCGCGCTGGTCGTGCGCCAGCTGAAGATGATGCCGGTGGAGTGTGTGGCCCGCGGCTACCTGACCGGCTCGGGCCTGCTGGACTATCAGCGCAGCGGCGCCGTGTGCGGCATCCCGTTGCCACCCGGATTGATGGAAGCCAGCAAGTTCCTCAACCCGCTCTTCACTCCGGCGACCAAGGCCGAGATCGGCGAGCACGATGAGAACATCTCGTTCGCTCAGGTGATCGACCTGGTGGGCCCCGTCCGCGCCAGCCAGTTGCGCGACCGCACCCTGGCGACCTACGTGCAGGCGGCCGACCACGCGCTGACCAAGGGAATCATCATCGCCGACACCAAGTTCGAGTTCGGCGTCGATGAACACGACAACCTGGTGCTCGCCGACGAAGTCTTCACCCCCGACTCGTCGCGGTACTGGCCGGCCGACCACTACCGGGCCGGGGTCGTGCAGCAGAGCTTCGACAAGCAGTTCGTCCGCAACTGGCTGACCGGTCCGGAATCCGGTTGGGACCGGGCCGGAGATCAGCCACCCCCGGCGCTGCCGGACGACATCATCGCGGCGACCCGCGCCCGCTATATCGAGGCCTACGAACGTATTTCGGGTCTGTCCTTCGACGACTGGGTCGGCCCCGGAGCATGACCGACCTGTCGCAGGATCTGCCGAGCCCACCCTCGGCGAAGCGAGTAGAAACCACCCGCACCCACCACGGTGACGTCTTCGTCGACTCCTATGAGTGGCTGCGCGACAAGTCTGATCCCGCCGTGATCGCCCACCTGGAAGCCGAGAACGCCTACACCGAGGCCGCCACGGCACACCTAGAGCCCTTGCGGCAGGCCATTTTCGACGAGATCAAGGCCCGCACGAAGGAGACCGACCTGTCGGTTCCCGCCCGTCGCGGCGACTGGTGGTACTACGCGCGCACCTTCGAAGGAAAGCAGTACGGCGTCCACTGCCGCTGCCCGATCAGCGGCCCCGATGACTGGGATCCGCCGCAACTCGACGAGGCCACCGAGATCCCCGGCGAGCAGGTGCTGCTCGACCAGAATGCCGAGGCCGAAGGGCACGACTTCTTTGCGCTCGGCGCCGCCGGCGTCAGCCCGGACAGCCACCTCCTGGCCTACTCCGTCGACGTCATCGGCGACGAGCGGTACACCATGCGGTTCAAGGATCTTCGTACCGGCGAACTTCTTCCCGACGAGATCGCCGGAATCGGCGCCGGGGTGACCTGGGCGACCGACAACCAGACGGTCTACTACACGACTGTCGATCAAGCCTGGCGTCCGGATACCGTGTGGCGACACCGAATCGGTGCTCCGGCAGGATCCGCCGAACAGGTTTACCGCGAGGCCGACGAACGCTTCTGGCTGTCGGTGGGACGTACCCGCAGCGACGCCTACGTGCTGATCGCAGCCGGCTCGTCGATAACTACCGAGGTGCGCTACGCCGACGCAGCCGACCCGCAGGCCGAGTTCACCGTAGTGCTTCCTCGCCGGGAAGGCGTCGAATACTCCGTCGAGCACGCCGTCATCGGTGGCCAGGACCAATTCCTCATGCTGCACAACGACGGTGCGGTCAACTTCACCTTGGTGCAGGCCCCGGTCTCCGATCCGGCCGCGCAGCAGACCTTGATCCCCGGACGCGACGACGTGCGACTCGACGCGGTGGACGCCTTCGCGCACCATCTGGTGATCGGGTACCGAGCCGAGGGTCTGCCTCGCATCCAACTGTGGCCGATCGGCGCCGACGGCGATCTCCAACCGCCGCAAGAGATCACCTTCGACACCGAGCTGACTTCGTCCGGTCTGGCCGCCAATCCGAACTGGGACGCTCCGAAACTGCGGGTAGGTGCGACGTCCTTCATCACCCCGGTACGGGTCTACGACATCGACCTTGCGACCGGTGAACGCACTCTGCTGCGCGAACAACCGGTGCTGGGCGAATACCGCAGCACCGACTACGTCGAATACCGCGACTGGGTCTACGCCCAGGACGGAACCCGAATCCCGGTGTCGATCGTGCACCGCGCCGGTATCGAACTTCCCGCTCCCACAATGCTTTACGGATACGGGGCCTACGAGGCGTGCGAGGACCCGCAGTTCTCGATCGCTCGGCTGTCGCTGCTGGACCGGGGCATGGTGTTCGCCGTAGCCCACGTTCGCGGCGGCGGTGAGATGGGCCGGCTGTGGTACGAGCACGGCAAGCTGCTGGAGAAGAAGAACAGCTTCACCGACTTCGTCGCCGTGGGAAGGCACCTGGTCGATGCGGGGACCTGTCAGCCCGGACGTCTGGTGGCGATGGGCGGCAGCGCCGGCGGGCTGTTGATGGGGGCGGTGACCAACCTGGCGCCGGACCTGTTCGCCGGGGTGGTGGCGCAGGTTCCCTTCGTCGACCCGCTGACCACCATCTTGGACCCGTCCCTGCCGCTGACCGTAATCGAATGGGACGAGTGGGGAAACCCGTTGGACGACAAAGACGTCTACTTCTACATGAAGTCCTACTCGCCGTACGAGAACATCGCCCGCCGCGACTATCCGCCAATCCTGGCGATGACCTCGCTGAATGACACCCGGGTGTACTACGTCGAGCCGGCGAAGTGGGTCGCGGAACTGCGGCACACCAAGACCGATGCCAACCCGGTGTTGCTGAAAACCGAGATGAACGCCGGCCACGGCGGTATCTCCGGGCGCTACGAACGCTGGAAAGAGATCGCGTTCTCCTACGCCTGGTCGTTGGCGGTTGTCGGCTGCGGGTAACGTCGCGGCCATGAGCCTCGCCGAAATCCCGCTGACCACCCTCGACGGACGTTCCACCTCGCTGGCCGATTACGCCGACCGCGCGGTGCTCGTGGTCAACGTCGCGTCCAAATGCGGACTCACCCCGCAGTACGGCGCGCTGGAGAAACTCGCGCAGGACTATGGCGACCGCGGCCTGACCGTGCTGGGCGTGCCCTGCAACCAGTTCATGGGTCAGGAACCCGGAACCGCTGAGGAGATCCAGACCTTCTGCTCGACCACCTATGGCGTGAGCTTTCCGCTGCTGGCCAAGACCGACGTCAACGGTGCCGACCGCCACCCGCTGTACGCCGAGCTGACCAAGACCGCCGACGCCGAGGGCGCCGCCGGTGACGTGCAGTGGAATTTCGAGAAGTTCCTGCTCGCCCCGGGCGCAACCGTGGTCAACCGCTTCCGGCCCACCACGGTGCCGGACGCACCCGAGGTGATCGCCGCCATCGAAGCCGTCCTTCCTGGCTGATGCATACCCGGTCGGAGCGCTTCCCCAGCGTGCGGGCAGCGGCGCTGGCCTACCGGTTCCGGGAGAGCCTGTTCCTGTCTCTTATACACATC
>NZ_JRMM01000166.1:0-8417 GCF_000972905.1 Mycobacterium sp. UM_Kg27 | reverse complement strand
GCCAGACCACCCCAGCCCGCACCGGAGATGTTGGTCGACGACGCCCACATCCGGCGCGCCTCGTCCTCCACCGTCTGCGCGTGCACATCGAAACGGCCCGCCATCGAACGCATCGCGTCCGGGTCAGTCATAAAACGTGTTGCCACTGCTTTGTCTCCTTGTTTTGTTGAAATTGATGTCCGCGGTTCGGTGACTCACCACATGGTTGAGCGACGTCCCTTGACGGCCTTTCGCTTGGCTTCCTCGACCGACTTGTTCTCCCGGTACTGCCCGTTGGCGCCTCGCCCGCCCATGGCCATCAGCGGTGCGCCGCCGAACAGCGGCATGCCGCCGAACATCCCGCCGCCGCCGATCCCCTCGGTGGCGACGACATTGGACGTGTCGACCTCAGCAGCGGCCAGCCGCATCTCCGGAGCGGCGGTAGCCCAGGCCTTGGGCACCGACAACCCACTGACCGACTGCGCGCTGCCGACCGACGCCGACGTCGCTGACGCCAGACCAGCCGACGCGGGTGCCGCCAGCGTCGGCGTCAGGCCCAACGGCACGCCCGCCGCGATGGACATCGGTGATGCGTCTCCCAAGCCGAACGGCGACGGAAGTGCTGCGCCCGCGATGAGGTACTCGGGTATGAAAGCGGCGATGATGGCTACGGTCAGGGCAGTTCCTATCGGAGTGACGCCCAGCGCCCCGAGGTCGGCGAGAATGTCGCCGATAACCGGAGGAATGGCCGACTGCGCTGCGCCCGGCAACACCTCCATCACTCCGTTGACCGCGGCTTGCGCGGCACCTTGCCCGAGCCCCTGGGCCGTCGCTGCCTCCTGCGCAGCTATGCCTGCTGGGTTGGCTGTCTGCGGAGGCGGCCCGAACGGCGCCATCTGCGACGCCGCCTCGGCCGCAACGGAATAGCTGAACATCGCGGTGGCGTCTTGTGCCCACATCTCGGCGTACATCGCCTCGGTAGCGGCGATCGCCGGAGCGTTCTGGCCGAAGAAGTTGGTCGCGACCAGTGCGGCCAACTGGGCCCTGTTGGCGGCGATCACCGGTGGCGGCACTGTCATGGAGAACGCGGCCGCGTGTGCAGCAGCTGCGGCCTTGGCCTGTGCGCCGGTCTGCTCGGCCTGAGCACCAGTGGCGTTGAGCCACGTGATGTACGGCGCGGCCGCTGCTGCCATGCGCGTCGACGCGACGCCCAGCCACCCTCCGCTGGTGAGTCCGGAGATCACCGACTGGTAGTTGGCCGCAGTGGTGTGCAGCTCGGCGGCCAGTTCATCCCAGGCTGCGGCGGCGGTCAAGAGTGACCCCGCGCCCGGCCCGGCGTACATACGTCCGGAGTTGACCTCCGGGGGAAGCATTGCGAAATCCATTGTCTACCCCTTCTGTCGTCAACCGGCCGCGAGGGCGTTGGCGGCCTCGGCGGCCGCATAGGAATTACTGCTGGAGGCAAGGGTGGCGACGAACATCTCGTGGATGGCCGTTGCTTGTGCGCTGACCTGCTGATACATCAGCGCGTGTGCGGCGAATCGTGCGCCCAACATCGCCGATACCTCGTCGGCGGAGGGCGGAAGCACACCCGTCGTCGGGGCTTGAGCCGCCGAATTCTGGGCTGCCAGTGCCAGACCGGAGCCACCGAGGCTATCGGCTGCCGTTCTGAGTTCCTCGGTATGCGCGTTGACGAAAGTCAATGGGTTTCTCCTCAATGAAACGGTCGCCGGCCGGGGCAGCTGGCTGGGGGCGCCCTTGACATTTCCTGTCAGTTGGCTTGGAGATCAAGCTGGTTAACAGTCTCTTAAACCGCGGCCCGAGAATGTAACCGGCGTGCAACAGACGGCTCACTTCGTAACCGCCCCGTAACAGGACGCAGGCACTCGTCTCGCTTGACATTTGACGTATATTTGTCAAAAAAGGAGGCCCGATGCTCAGCGCTGACGACACCGCAGCAGGCCCGCACTCACCCGGTGCGGGAGCGCTGGATCACGAGCGCATCGTCCTGCAAGCCCGCGACGTCGAGTTCGACTGGTCGGACCTGCCAGTGCACTACGTGCCGGGCGAACCCTTCGTGACGCACTTCTGCAATGTGCTGCACCTGCTGCTGCCGGCCGGCGAAGAGTTCTTCGTCGAGGTGTTCAAGCAGGCACTACCGCTGATCAAGGACGACCAGCTGCGGCTGGACGTGCAGGGATTCATCGGTCAGGAGGCCATGCACTCCCAGGCGCACACGGCAGTCGTCGACCATCTGGCCGCACGTGGCGTGGACATGTCCCCGTTCACCGGCCAGATCAAATGGCTGTTCGACAAACTGCTGGGCGACCGGCCGGCCTGGAATGAGCGCCGTCAGCAGCGCTGGCTGCTGGAACGGGTGGCTCTGGTGTCCGCCGTCGAGCACTACACGGCGATTCTCGGCGAGTGGATCCTCGAGAGCCCGGCGCTGGACGAGATCGGGACACATCCGGTGATGCTGGACATGTTGCGTTGGCACGGTGCCGAAGAGGTCGAGCACAAGGCCGTCGCGTTCGACGTCATGAAGCACCTGCGGGCCGGCTTCCTGCGACAGGTCCGCACCCAGCTGGCCGTCACGCCCCTGATGCTGCTGTTGTGGGTGCGCGGCCTGCGGTTCATGTACAAGGTGGACCCGCTGCTGCCGGCCGGAACCAAGCCGCGCTGGCGGGACTGGTTCATCGCAGCGCGGCGCGGGTTGGTGCCCTCGCCGTTCGAATTCCTGCCGGCCATCGCCTCCTACTACCGCCCCGGCTTCCACCCGGCGCAACTCGGCGGGGTGGAGAAGGCGGTCAACTACTTGGCCATTTCGCCCGCTGCCCGCGCCACGCATTGACGGGGACGCGGACGAACCATAAGGAGCTCAGTCGATGACTACCACCACCACTGTGACGGCCGCCGACGGTGTGACACTTGCCGTACACGCGTACACGGATCTGGACCCGCAGCGCACGACCGTCCTGGCGATCCACGGCTACCCGGACAACCACCACGTCTGGGACGGGGTGGCTCGCGAGCTCATCGAGCAGCATCCGGGCCGCTACAACGTCGTCGCCTACGACGTGCGCGGTGCGGGAGCGTCGTCGGCTCCGGCGGATCGATCCGGCTACCGATTTCCGCAGCTGATCGCAGACGTCGCCGCGGTGATCGAGCAGCTGGGCCGACTCGGTGTGGACAAGGTCCACCTGCTGGGCCATGACTGGGGTTCGATCCAGGGCTGGGCGGCCATCACCGACCCGGCCGTGGCGACCAAAGTCGTTTCCTACACCTCGATTTCGGGCCCGCACCTGGACTATGCCGGCCGCTTCCTGCGCTCGGCACGCAGCCTGCGGACGCTCGGCGATGTCGTACGGCAGTTGCTGGAGTCGAGCTACATCTGGCTGTTTTTGACCCCGCGGGTTCCCGAGGCGGCCTTCCGGTCCGGCTTGGGCGTCAGAGTCCTTGGCTGGCTTGACCGTATCGGTCGCTCCGGCCGGCCGCGCCCGGATATGCCCCGAGGCGAGAACGACTACGTCAACGGGCTCAACCTGTATCGCGCGAATATGCCAGGACCGTTTCTGAAGCCGTCGCGGCCGTTGCCGGCCACCGATGTTGCGGTGCAGGTGCTCGCGCCTCGGCTGGATGTATTCGTCAGCCCGGCCCTGCAGCGCTACACCGGTTCCATCCCGGCCAACAATCGGGTGCTCGACATCGACGGCGGCCACTGGGTGGTGATCGATCGACCCGACGTGATCGCCCGGCTCACCGACGAGTGGGTGCAACACAGCGTGGCCGGCGGTGCCGGCGCGTCCGGCAATGGCCTTCGGCATGCCTGACGTGACAGC
Source organism: Mycobacterium sp. UM_Kg27 (assembly GCF_000972905.1). Lineage (NCBI taxonomy): Bacteria > Bacillati > Actinomycetota > Actinomycetes > Mycobacteriales > Mycobacteriaceae > Mycobacterium > Mycobacterium sp. UM_Kg27. The sequence continues at coordinate 4,599 of NZ_JRMM01000166.1, read as the reverse complement.
GCAGATCTGGAAATCCCGTCCCGCCGACCTCTACGGCCGCCGCAAACATGACCGACTGTTCAACGCGCTCTGGGGAGCGATCACCGTATTCGGTGGGATGGCAGCGCTGTCGCGATGGAACCCCTCGCGGGTAGTCCCGGTGTCGCGGACGATCGCGGCCGTCGTCTCCAAGCGGGAGATGTTGACCGGCGACGTGGTGGCGCTCACCCTCGTGGACCCCGACGGTGGGCTGTTGCCGTCCTGGACGCCGGGCGGTCATATCGACGTTCAGTTGCCCTCGGGCCGCCGCCGGCAGTACTCGCTGTGCGGCGTGCCGGGACGTCGCACCGAGTACCGCATCGCGGTCCGGCGGCTGGACCACGGGGGTGGCGGCTCGGTCGAGATGCACGAGTCCTACGCCGAGGGTGACACGTTGGTGTTCGAAGGTCCGCGCAACGCCTTCCATCTGGGCACCGGCGAGAGCGAGGTGCTGTTCGTGATCGGCGGGATCGGCGTGACCCCGATGCTGCCCATGCTTCGGGTGGCCGCCCAGCGCGGAATCGATTGGCGCGCGGTGTATGCCGGCCGCAGCCGGGCCGACATGCCGTTGCTGGACGAGGTGTTGGCCGTGGACCCGCAGCGGGTGTCGGTGTGGGCCGACGACGAGCACGGACGCTTCGCCGGCACCGAGGAGCTGCTGGCCGGCGCCGGGCCGCGGACCGCGGTGTACGTCTGCGGTCCGAGCGCCATGCTCGAGGCGGTGCGGATCACCCGCGACGAACACTGCGATGCGCCATTGCACTATGAGCGGTTCAGTCCGCCTCCGGTGGTCGACGGGGTGCCGTTCGAGTTGGAGCTCGCCCGATCGCGGCGAGTGCTGGCGATTCCCGGGGACCGTACGGCGCTGGACGTGATGCTCGACGCCGATCCGACGACTGCATACTCGTGCCGCCAGGGATTCTGTGGCACCTGCAAGGTCATGGTGGTCTCCGGCGAGGTCGACCGCCGCGGACGCACCGCCGAGGGCGACCGAGAAATGCTGGTCTGCGTGTCGCGGGCCAAGGGAGGACGCGTCGTCATCGACGGCTGAGTCGAGCCCTATCGGTGCGGATAGAATGCCCGGATGTCTGGTGAGGCTGAGATTCATCGCGGGAGTTTGCGGGCCAGAATCATCTACGTCATCTTCGCGGCGGTGATGCCGCGCTTGGTTCGGTGGATCAGCCGCCGTGGCGGCCCCGAGGCCATGCCCGGAATGTTGGCGCAGTTGGGCCGGCGCACCAACACCGTCGCCCGCCTGCAACGGCTGCGACCGCACTTCCGGATCCGCTTCACGCGGGATCTCGCGACGGGGGTTCCCGTCGAGATCGTTCGCAGAGCAGACTGCATCGCCCCACTGAGCGACGGCGCCATCTTGTACTTTCACGGTGGCGGGTTCTTCACCGGAGGCCTCGATACTCACCTGCATGTCGTGGCGACGCTGGCCCGGCGCACCCGGCTGCCGGTGGTGCACGTGGATTACCGGCAGTTCCCCGACGTGAGCGTGGACGGCTCGGTGGAAGACTGCGTCGGCGCCTACCGCTGGCTGCTGGAGCAGGGGGCCGACCCCAACAAGACGGTGATCGCCGGAGACTCCGCAGGCGGTTTTCTCACCTTTGCCACCGCACTGCGAGCCCAGCAGGAAGGGCTGGCGGCCCCTGCCGGCGTCATCGGGATCTCGGCATTGCTGGAGCTTGAGGGAACGGCCCGCAGCACCCACGCGAACATGGGCACCGACGCATTCGGCATCGCGGACGCGCTGCCGGACCTGGTCGACCACGTGTGCCCGTTGCCGTCGATGCGTCACGACCTGTCGCCGATCAACGGCCGGCTGGAGACCATGCCACCGGCGCTGCTGATCGCCGCCGAGTCGGAGATCCTGCGCTGCGACAACGAACGTCTGCACGCCGCACTGCTGGCGCACAACCGGTCCAGTCGGCTCGCGCTGTGGACTCACCAGGTGCACGCCTTCCCGGCACTGTTCGGATTCCTGCCGGACAGCCGGGCGGCGTTCGACCTGATGGTCCGATTCGTCGCCGAACGCCTTACCGCCCCCGGCGAGGCCGGCGAGACCCGCCGGGAGGTGTCCTGACGCCCCTTGCCGCTAGGGTGGCAGCCATGCGAGTAGCAGTATTGGGCGCCAAGGGCAAAGTCGGCGCGACGATGGTTGCGGCGGTGCACGCTGCGGATGATCTGACCCTGTCGGCCGAGGTCGACGCCGGTGACGAACTGAGCCTGTTGACCGACAGCGGCACCGAGGTGGTGATCGACTTCACCCACCCCGCCGTCGTGATGGACAACCTGAAGTTCTTGATCGACAACGGGATTCATGCGGTCGTGGGCACCACGGGGTTCACCGAGGAGCGGCTGGACCAGGTGCGTTCCTGGATCGAGGCCACGCCCGGTTCGGCGGTGTTGATCGCACCCAACTTCGCCATCGGCGCGGTGCTGTCAATGCATTTCGCGGCGCAGGCCGCAAAGTACTTCGAATCGGTGGAAGTGATCGAGCTGCACCACCCGCACAAGGCCGATGCGCCGTCGGGTACCGCCGCTCGTACCGCCGCGCTGATCGCCGAAGCGCGAAAGGGACTGCCGCCCAACCCCGATGCCACCAGCACCGGACTGCCCGGAGCCCGCGGTGCGGACGTGGATGGTGTGCCGGTGCATTCGATTCGGCTGGCCGGGCTGGTCGCCCACCAAGAGGTGCTGTTCGGGACCATGGGGGAGACGCTGACCATTCGGCACGACAGCATCGACCGGACCTCCTTCGTGCCCGGGGTGCTGCTGGCGGTGCGCCGGGTCGCCGAATTCCCCGGGCTCACGATCGGCATCGAACCCCTCCTCGACCTGAAGTAGTCGTGACGAAGGTGTCGCCGGCCGCGCGGGTGAAGGTGCTGATCGTCTTCATGTGCCTGGCGCTGCTGATGTATCTGGCGTTTCTGGGTCGCATCGCGGTGCTGCTGATCGCCTCCGGTTCGGTGGCGGCGATCGGGATGGGGGTGGCGCTGCTGATCATGCCGTTCCTGGGACTGTGGGCGATGATCGCCACCCTGCGAGACGGGTTCGCTCACCAGAAGCTGTCGCGCCTGATCGCCGCGGACGGCATGGAACTCGACTCCGGTGCCTTGCCGCGGCGGCCGTCGGGACGCATCGAACGTGACGCCGCCGACGCCCTGTTCCACACGGTCCGTGCCGAACTCGATGCCGACCCCGACAACTGGCGGCGCTGGTACCGGTTGGCTCGAGCCTACGAGTTCGCCGGGGACCGCCGGCGCGCACGCGAGGCGATGAAGACCGCGGTCGCGCTGCAGGCACAGCAGTGAGCAAGACGCTGCTGGTGGTGCACCACACTCCGTCGCCGTTCTGCCAGGCGATGTTCGAGGCGGTGCTGTCCGGGGCGGCGGACCCGCAGATCGAGGGCGTCGAGGTGGTGCGCCGCGCCGCGCTTGAGGTCTCACCGGCCGACATGCTGGCCGCCGACGGCTACCTGCTGGGCAGCCCGGCCAACCTCGGCTATATCAGCGGCGCGCTCAAGCACGCCTTCGACGTCTGTTACTACCCGATCCTGGACTCGACCCGCGGCAGGCCGTTCGGCCTCTACCTGCACGGCAACGAAGGAACCGAGGGTGCTGAGCGGGCCGTCGACTCCATCACGACGGGCCTGGGATGGGTCAAAGTGGCCGACTACGTGGTGGTGTCGGGCAAGCCGGGCCAGCCTGACCTGGACGCGTGCTGGGAGCTGGGCGCGACGGTGGCCGCGCAGCTCATGGACTGAGTCCCGCTACGGGTCGATGTGGTTCTCCGGCATGTAGAACGAGTGCAGCGGGTAATCCCGCCCGGGCCCCATGGGGTGGCAGTCCTGCTGCGACGGCGGTGATTTCGGCGGCTCGTAGTAGTAGATGACGCAGCGCTGCCAGCTGCCGTCGGGCTGAATCGGACCGTCGCACTTCTGGGCGGTGGAGAAGAACAGCAGCGGGTTGTCCTGGCAGCCGGCCTGGGCCACCGGCGCCGAGGCGATCAGCCATCCGGCCGCTAGTCCGGTGGCCGTCAGCGCGGTGGTCAGGCCCCCGGTGAGGTAGCGCTTCACGGTCGACCCCTTCTCATCGCGTCGTGTTGTCGAGTGACTATGCCGGACGCGGCCGGTGTTTGTCGCAGATTATGCCCGCGGTTCTTGGGCAGTTCCTATCGTGAGGCGATAGGCTGCGATGCCGTGACCCATGCAAAAGACACCGCGTCCACGACGGAGTCCACCACGGACCTGCTCGCGCGGACCTTGGAGTCTGTGCGAGTCGCCCACGACAACATCGCGGAGCTGGCGCAACAACAGAACGGCATCTACGCCGTCGCCCAGACCGCGAGGGGCACCGCGCTGATCCACGACCTGCGCAAGCAACTCGACCAGCTCAACAAGATCCTGCCCTTCAAGAGCTAGTTGCCCCGTCCCCGTCAGGGCGGCGCCTTGTTGTGGGCGCGTTCGCTGTTGATGCGGTGGGCGCGGTCTTGGCTGCGGGTGTTTTTGCGGGTGGGCATCATGAGGTTGCGGTCGGCTGTTGAGGCCGGGGCGGTGGCTGGTGGTGCGGTGGT
>NZ_JRMM01000165.1:0-8456 GCF_000972905.1 Mycobacterium sp. UM_Kg27 | reverse complement strand
CGCAACTTCGCGGTGATCTACGAGCAGGCCAACAGCCACGGTCAGAAGGTGCAGTCGGCCGGCAACAACATGGCCAACACCGACGCCTCGGTGGGTTCCAGCTGGGCCTGATCGCCCCGCACTTTCGCAGCGCGGCAGCACACCCGATCCATGGGTGTGCTGCCGCGTGCTGCAATTGGCGGGTGGTGCCGAGCGGTCACGCCCTCTCGCGTGATCCAATAGCCAAGTACTCCACTAGCCACGTCCAGCGAACAATCCGGTAGAGGAGGGTAGTGATGGACCCGAGCACTCGCACCGACATCACCGTCAACGTCGAGGGTTTCTGGATGCTGCAGGCACTGCTGGACATCCGCCACGTTGCTCCCGAGTTGCGGTGTCGTCCTTACGTTTCCACCGACTCAAGCGACTGGTTGTCGGAACACCCCGGGATGGCGGTGATGCGCGAACAGGGCATCGTCGTCGACGGTGAGGTCAATGAGGCCGTCGCGGCACGAATGCGGGTGCTTGCCGCGCCCGACCTCGAGGTGGTCGCGCTGCTGTCGCTGGGCAAGCTGCGTTACGGCGTCATCGACGCCGAGGACCAGGAACCCGGCACCCGCGACATCCCCGACAACGAGTTCCGGGTGTTGTTGGCGCGGCGCGGTGAGCACTGGGTGTCGGCGGTACGTGTCGGCACCGACATCACCGTCGACGATGTCTCAGTGACCGATGCCGCCTCGATCGCCGCGCTGGTGATCGACGGGATGGAATCCATTCACCACGCCGACCCGGCCCAGATCACCGCGGTCAACGTGCCGATGGAGGAGATGCTGGAGGCCACCCAGAGCTGGCAGGACTCCGGTTTCAACATTTTCACCGGGGGAGACCTGCGCCGGATGGGCATCAGTGCTGCCACCGTCGCGGCGCTGGGTCAGGCGCTTTCGGAGCCGGCGGCCGAAGCCGCGGTCTATGCGCGGCAATACCGCGACGACGCGAAGGGGCCGAGCGCCTCGGTGCTGTCGATCAAAGACGGCTCAGGCGGACGGATCGCGCTGTATCAGCAGGCGCGCACCGCGGGCTCGGGCGAAGCATGGCTGGCGATCTGCCCCGCCACCCCGCAGTTGGTTCAGGTGGGCGTCAAGACCGTCCTGGACACCCTGCCCTACGGCGCTTGGAAAACGCATCGGAGGGTATAGCGGCCTGCTCGATAGATCTGGGCGTCGAATGCCAAGTGTCGCAACGGAAAACTGCGGGTAAACGCGGGTCGTGCGAATTGCATGAAGTGCCTTTAGAATTGGACTGACTTTAAAAATGACAAATTGCGAGGCGGCACCTATGGGTTCTATGCGGTCAGTATTCGTCGGTCGGGTGATGCAATCATGACCGCGGCGATCGAGTCGGCACAGGCCGGCGGCGAACTCGCGCCGTCGGCACCCCGGGCCGTGGTGGTCGGGGTCATGGCGGGCGACGGCGTTCAGATCGGCACGCTGCTCGACGCCGACGCCCCGGTCTCGGTGATGCTGGACCCGTTGCTGAAGGTGATCAACGGCCGGCTCCAGGAACTCGAAGAACCCACGCTGCAGGCCGAGGGCCGCGGCCGTTGGGTGCTGTGCCTGGTCGACGGCACCGCGCTGCGGCCGAACCAGTCGCTGACCGAACAGGACGTCTACGACGGCGACCGGCTGTGGCTGCGCTTCATCGAAGACCAGGAGCGGCGCTCGCCGGTCATCGAGCACATCTCCACCGCCGTCTCGGTCAACCTCGCGAAGCGATTCGCTCCGGTCGACGCGGCGACCGCGGTGCGGGTCGGGGTATCGACCCTGTCGCTGGGCGTGCTGGTGGCTACCGGACTGCTCGCGGCGTGGCGGGTCCAGCACGAAGGCTGGTTGACGGCGGGCTTCGGCGCGGGGCTGGCCTTCCTGGTGCTGATCGCCGCCGCCCTGATCCTGATGCAGGCCCGCAACGCCTCCGACCGGCAGGTCGGTGACATTCTGCTGGCCACCGGTCTGGTTCCGCTGGTGGTGGCGGCCGCAGCGGCGGTGCCCGGCGAGGTGGGCGCCGCGCATGCCGCGCTGGGCTTCGGCGTCGCCGGTATCGCTGCACTGGCTGTCATCCGGCTCACCGGGAGGCAGTTGGCCGCCTACTCGGCCGTCGCCACCATCAGCGTGGCGGTGATGTTCGCCGGCGTGCTGCGGATGCTGTTCCTGACCGGCGCGGTGACCCTCATGACGTGCGTGTACCTGGTCTGCGTGCTGGCCTACCAGTGGGCTCCGTCGCTGTCGCGCTGGCTGGCCGGCCTGCGGTTGCCGGTCTTCCCGTCAGCCACCAGCCGCTGGGTCTTCGAGGCCCGCCCCGACCTGCCCACCACCGTGGTGAGCACTCCCGGCGCCCCGCCGTCGTTGGAGGGCCCGGAGTCGGTCCGCGAAGTGGTGCTGCGCGCGGAGCGGGCGCGATCGTTCATGACCGGCCTGCTGTCCGGGTTGGGCGTGCTGATCGCGGTGTGCATGACCGGGCTGTGCGACCCGCACTCAGACCGAACCTGGCTGCCGGTGCTGCTGGCCGCCCTGACCGCCGGGTTCCTGGTGCTGCGGGGCCGGTCCTTCCGCGACCGGTTGCAGGCGGTCACGGTGACGCTCACCGGGCTGGTGATCATCGCAGCTGTGGTGCTGCGCTTCGCGGTGGTGCTGTGGACCCCGACCGCACTGGTGGTCGGCGTGGCCGTGCTGGTGCTGGTGCCGATGTTCGGCCTGCTGTCTGCGGTGATCGTGCCGAACACCATCTACAGCCCGTTGTTCCGCAAGTTCGTCGAGTGGATCGAATACCTCTGCCTGATGCCGTTGTTCCCGCTGGCACTGTGGTTGATGAATACCTATGAAGCAATCCGGTACCGGTAGGGGCGTGCGTCGGCTGCAGCGCACCGCGGCCGCCGGCGCCGCGATGATCATGGTGGCCAGTGGCTCGTTGGCCGGAATGCCGGCTGCCGGCGCCATCGAGCCGCCCATGATCGACCCCGCGGCGCTGCCGCCGGACGGCACGCCCGGGCCTCCGCAGACCATGCGGCAGACCTCGTACTGCACTGAGGTCGGGGTGCTGCCGAACTCCGACTTCCGCGTGCAGCCGGCCTACATGGACATGCTCAACCTGCAGGAGGCCTGGAAGTTCGGTCGCGGGGGAGGCGTCACCGTCGCGGTGATCGACACCGGCGTGACCCCGCACCCCCGGCTGCCGAACCTGGTGCCCGGCGGTGACTACGTGATGGCCGGCGGCGACGGGCTGTCGGACTGCGATGCGCACGGGACCTTGGTGGCGTCGCTGATCGCCGCGATGCCGGACAACGGGGTCGCCCCGTTGCCACCGCCCCGTCAGACCCGTAGGCCGCCGTCGGTTCCCACCAACGAGCCGCCGCCGCCGACCCCGTCGCCGGCGACGACCATCCTGGTGATGCCGCCCCCGCCGGCAGCGCCGCCACCGCCCGTCGAGGGCGAGGAACCGCCCCCGGGTCAGGGGCCGCCACCCGCTCCCGCTCCCGCGCCGGCACCCGCTCCTGCTCCGGCACCTGGACCCGCGCCCGGGCCGGCCCCGGGACCCGGCGCGGCAGCCTCGTCGGCGCACGTTCCCCATCGCACCAGCGCAGGTGCGGTGCGATCGGCCGGCTTCTCCGGGCAGGCCCAGACTGCGCCGGTCGACTTCCGCGCCCCCAGCGCACCGCCTCCGGGTGGGGCGCCGGATGCGTTCAGTGGCGTCGCCCCTGACGTGCAGCTGATCGCCATCCGGCAATACAGCGCGGCCTTCGGGCCCAAGGAGCCGTTCGCGGACGGACGCGACCCGCAGCTGCGGGAGAAGACCGACGGCATCCGCACCATGGCACGGGCGATCGTGCACGCCGCCAACATGGGTGCGCAGGTCATCAACATCTCCTCGGCCATCTGCATGAACGTGCGCACGCTCATCGACCAGGCCGATCTGGGTGCGGCGGTGCGCTACGCAGCGGTGGAGAAGAACGCGGTGATCGTCGCGGCCGCCGGTGACGTCAGTTGGCGGGACTGCAAGCAGAACCCCGTCTACAACGCGATGCGCCCCGATGACCCCCGCGACTGGAACGGCGTCAACACCGTGGTGACCCCGGCCTGGTACGACGAGTACGTGCTGACCGTCGGCGCGGTCGACTCCGCGGGTGCACCGATGGCCAAGTCGAGTGTGGCCGGCCCGTGGGTGTCGATCGCGGCGCCCGGTACCGACATCGAGGGCCTTTCACCGCGCGATGACGGGCTGATGAACGCCGTCGACGGCCCGGAGAACTCGCTGCTGGTCCCGTCCGGCACCAGCTTCTCCACGGCGATCGTCTCCGGTGTGGCGGCGCTGGTGCGGGCCAAATACCCGGAACTGTCGGCACACCAGGTGATCAACCGGCTGACCCGCACGGCTCGGCCACCGGCGCGTGGGGTCGACAATGTGGTCGGTTACGGCATCGTCGACCCGGTCGCGGCACTGACCTGGGACGTTCCCGACGTTCCGGCCCAGCCGCCGGAGCGGCTGTCGGCACCGCTGGAGGTGCCGCCGATGCCGCCCGAACGCGACATGACGCCGGCCTGGGTCGCCGGAGCCGGGCTGTTGGCGGCTCTCGCGGCGGCCGGAGTGGCCCTGGGAGTGGCAGCACTGCGACGATCGTCAAGGAACCGATGAAGGCACAGCACGCACTAGGTCTGAACCTGTCTTGGATGCGGGTCACCGTCGTCTTTCTGATCGATGTGGGGATCCTGGTCCTCGCCGGTCGCTGGCCCGGTGACCCCAAGGCCGCTGACTACGCATGGTGGTCGGGCGTCGCCATCGCCGTGCTGGTCGCGCTCATCGCGCTGCTCACCTACCGTCGGGTACCGGTCAGCACGCTGTGGGCGGCCTGGGTGGCCGATCAGTTCACCGACCCCGAAGCGGCCCTGAACCGCGGCCGCGGCACCGCAATCGATCACCACCGGCGCTTCGGCCGGGAGTCGATCGGGGTCCGCGAACACGAAGGCCGGTTGGTGACGGTCATCGCCGTGGGCGGGCGGCCCACGTCGGCGACCGGCCGGCACGGCCGCGCCGCGGAGGCGGCGCTGCCGGTGGAGCGCCTGGCCGCCGGGCTGCGTCAGTTCGATGTGCGGCTGGACAGCATCGATGTCGTCTCGGTCGGGACCCGCAAAGATCCCCGCCCCGCCGACGACCCCGACGTCGAAGAGAACCCGTCGATGCCCGACCGCCGCCACACCTGGGTGGTGCTGCGGATGGACCCGCAACACAACGTCAACGCGGTCGCCACCCGCGACTCGCTGGCTTCCACCCTGGCCGCCGCCACCGAGCGGCTGGCCGAGGAGATCGACGGGCGTCAGCTCAGCGCCCAGGTGCTGCACGCCGACGAGTTCGACGCCGTCGACGAGGCGGTACTGGCGGGCCTGGCGGCCACCCAGTTGCGGCACCGGCTGTTCCGCGAACGCCCGGCCGGCCAGATCAGCAGCTATTGGGTGTCGCCCAACGACATCACTCCGGAGAACCTCGAACACCTGTGGTACCCGGAGAGCGAAGCAACGGTGGTCACGGTGCGGCTTTCCCGCGGTGGCGGCCGGACCACCCAGGTCTCGGTGCTGGCGAGGTACCACACCGCCGACAAGCCCAGCCGAAACGTCCGGTCCGCGCTGAACCGGTTCGTGGGCCGGCGCCAGCTGGAAGCGGTCTGCGCCAGCCTGCCGGCGCCCACCGCCCACCGGCGGATGTCGGTGCCGGGACGAGACCTGCGCGACGGTGAGCAGCTGCCGCTGTCGGTCGACGTTATCGAGGAGTACACGCCCGCGGCGGCGGCTGGGGCGCGCGGGTGACCGGTCCATCCACGACCGACGCCCGCAACGCCATGGTTGCGGGCATGCTGGCCTCCGGCATTTCGGTCAACGGGTTGCAGCCCAGCCATAATCCGCAGGTCGCGCTGCAGATGTTCACCACCGCCAGCTCGATCGACCCGAGCATGTGCGATGCCTGGCTGGCCCGGGTGCTGGCCGGTGACTCCGATATCGAGGTACTGGCGAACGCCTGGTCGACGGTGCGCACGTTCGGCTGGGAGACCCGCCGACTTGGCCTGTCCGACCTGGAATTCCGTCCCGAGGTTTCCGACGGGATGTTCCTGCGGCTGCTGATCACCAGTGTGGAATCGCTGGCCGCCGCCTACGCCGCCACGCTGGCCGGAGCCAAACGCTACGAAGAGGCCGCCAAGCTGCTCGACGGCATCGAGCCGCGGAACCCGTTCGAGGCCGAGTTGGTCAGCTACGTCCGGGGCCTGCTCTATTTCCGGACCGGCCGCTGGCCGGACGTGCTCAAGCAGTTCCCCGCGTCGGCTCCTTGGCGCCAACCCGAACTCAAGGCGGCTGCGGCGGCGATGGCCACCACCGCGCTGGCTTCGCTGGGGGTGTTCGAGGAAGCGACGCGGCGTGCGCAGGAGGCCATCGAGGGCGACCGGGTGCCCGGTGCCGCCAACGTCGCGCTCTACACCCAGGGCATGTGTATGCGGCATCTGGGCCGTGAGGACGAGGCCGCTGAGCTGCTGCGCCGGGTCTATTCGCGGGACTCGAAATTCACCCCCGCGCGCGAGGCACTGGACAATCCCGACTTCCGGCTGGTGCTGACCGACCCGGAGACCATCGAGGCCCGCACCGACCCGTGGGACCCGGACAGCGCGCCCACGCGTGAGCAGGCCGAAGCCGATCGGCATGCCGAGGAAGCCGCGCGCTACCTGGCCGAGGGCGACGCGGAGCTGGCCGCCATGCTCGGTATGGAGCAGGCCAAGCGAGAGATCAAGCTGATCAAGGCGACCACCAAGGTGAATCTGGCGCGGGCCAAGATGGGCCTGCCGGTTCCGGTGACGTCGCGACACACCCTGTTGCTCGGTCCGCCCGGCACCGGAAAGACCTCGGTGGCGCGGGCATTCACCAAGCAGCTGTGTGGCCTGACCGTGCTGCGCAAACCGCTGGTGGTGGAGACCAACCGGTCCAAGCTGCTGGGCCGCTACATGGCCGATGCCGAGAAGAACACCGAAGAGCTGCTCGAAGGCGCGCTCGGTGGTGCGGTGTTCTTCGACGAGATGCACACCCTGCATGAACGTGGCTATAGCCAGGGCGACGCGTACGGCAACGCGATCATCAATACGCTGCTGCTGTACATGGAGAACCACCGTGACGAGCTGGTGGTGTTCGGCGCCGGCTATGCCAACGCCATGGAGAAGATGCTCGAGGTGAACCAGGGCCTGCGGCGCCGGTTCTCGACGGTGATCGAGTTCTACAGCTACACCCCGCCGGAACTGCTGGAACTGACCAAGATGATGGGGGCGGAGAACGAGGACGTGGTCAGTGACGAGGCGGTCGAGGGACTGCTGCCGCACTACACCCGGTTCTATGCCGACGAGAACTATTCCGAAGACGGTGACCTGATCCGCGGTATCGATGTGTTGGGTAACGCCGGATTCGTGCGCAACGTCGTGGAGAAGGCCCGTGACCACCGCAGTTTCCGTCTCGACGATTCTGAACTGGACGCGGTGCTCTCCGGCGATGTCACCGATTTCAGCGAGGAATGGCTGCACAAGTTCAAGGAACTGACCCGCGAGGACCTCGCCGAAGGGCTCAGCGCGGCGGTTGCCGAGAAGAACACGCCCTGACTTAACAGCCGCCCGACAGTTGATTCACAGCCCAAGGCCCCCTGTCTGGGTTGACGCTTACCGGTGCCGATGCCACCATTGCGCAGGTAAGGGGGCCGGTTCGTGTATCCGGCCCAGTTGGCCTCTACAGGTGTCAGGAGGTGAGGACGAGATTGCGTCCCGGCGATAATGCCCGCCCGGATTCGGCGACTGTTTGGTCCCGATCTGGCTCCGGCACCGTTTCTGTTACTTGAACCATGTTGCGTTGAGCACGCCCCGGTACGACGTCGTCACGGGGCCACTGTTTCGGCGTAGTCGGTGAGCGTCGGTCCGCTGCGGCCGGCATCTTGGAGGAGAGCCCCATGACTTTTGTGAACACCCAACCGGAGGCGCTGACGGCGGCTGCGGGCAACCTGGCCGCCATTGGCGCGGCGCTGAGCGCTCAGAACGCCGCGGCGGCAACGCCGACCACGGGTGTCGTTCCGGCCGCCGCTGACGAGGTTTCGGCGCTGACTGCTGCGCAGTTCGCCGCGCACGCCAGCATGTACCAGGCCATCAGCGCCCAGGCGGAGGCCATCCACCAGGCGTTCGTGGCCACCTTGAACACCAGCGCCAACAGCTACGCGGCCACCGAGGCGGCTAACGCCGCGTCGGCCGGGTAGTTCCAAATATCTTTAATTTCCAACAACTTTCGCGGAACCAAGGAGAGAACCATGGCAACACGTTTTATGACTGACCCGGACGCGATGCGTTCGATGGCGGGCCGTTTTGATGTGCACGCGCAGACGGTGGAGGACGAGGCGCGCCGGATGTGGGCGTCGTCGAC
>NZ_JRMM01000164.1:0-8578 GCF_000972905.1 Mycobacterium sp. UM_Kg27 | reverse complement strand
TGTATAAGAGACAGGTCCTCGATGGTGATCGGCTTGCCGTAGAAGTGCGCCTTGGGGTTGGTCGCCGCGTGCTTGCGGTCGGCCACCGACACCACACCGAAATCCGCACTGGTGGCGCCGTATTCGTGCATGTAACGCTGGGCGATCATCGCCACCGAGGCCGCCGGGGTGCTCAGGCCGTGCGGATACGACCAGCTGTACTCCACGCCGCGCGAGTCGGCGTTGACTGTCAAACCGGTCATCACCTGGCCGAACCGGAACTCCGAGCGCTCATTGAAGGCACGGTAAGCGACGACCACCTCGGCAACACCAGTCGCCACCGCCAGAGCGGCCTGCTGCACGGTCGCCGCGGCGGCACCACCGCCGTAGCCGATCTGGGAGAAGAACGTCAGCTCACCGATCCCGGTGGCACGCGCCACGGCGGTCTCCAGGTTGGAGTCCATGGTGAAGGTGACCAGGCCGTCGACATCCGAGGGCTTCAGGCCCGCATCGTCGAGGGCGTCGAGCACCGCCTCGGCAGCCAGGCGCAGTTCGCTGCGCCCGGATTCCTTCGAGAAGTCGGTCGCGCCGATTCCGGCGATAGCCGCCTTACCGGACAGCATCATTCCTCCCCGAGGGTGAGAGTGGCGGTGGCGATGACGTGGTCGCCAAGGCTGTTGTTGCCCACGACTTTCACGGTGATCAGGCCGTCTTCCACCGCCGTCACCTCACCGGAGAAGGTGACGGTGTCGTAGGCGTACCACGGCACACCCAGCCGCAGGCCGATCGAGCGGATCACGGCGTTGGACCCGGCCCAGTCGGTGATGTAGCGCTGCACCAGGCCGGTGTCGGTCAGGATGTTGACGAAAATGTCCTTGGAACCCTTGGCCTGCGCCTTGTCCCGATCGTGATGCACGTCCTGGTAGTCGCGGGTGGCGATCGCCGTGGAGACGATGAACGTCGGATCACCGTAGATCTTCAGCTCGGGCAGCTTGGTGCCCACGTCGACAGTCACAGCGCTCATGCCCCGTCTCCTTCCACAGGCTCCCAGGCGTACAGCGACCACGCCGGTCCGACATCGCTGGCAGGGAAATCGAGGAAGGTTGCGCGGACCGGCGTTCCGATCTTCACCGCGGCCGCGTCGGCGCCGCGGAGCTCACCGAGCATCCGCACGCCCTCCTCGAGCTCGACCAGCGCGATCACGAACGGCAAGCTGCGGCCGGGGACCTTGGGCGCGTGGTGCACCACGTAGCTGAACACCGTTCCCTTGCCGCTGGAAACGACATAGTCGGTGGTCTCGGTCTTGTCTTTCCAAACCGCCGGCACCGGCGGGTGCTGCAGGCTGCCGTCCGGGCGGAGCTGGATGCGCAGCTCGTGTGCGGCAACCCCGTCCCAGAAGTACTTGGAGTCCCGCGACCACGACGGGCGCATCATCTTGTCGGGGTCGAGATCCTCGTGTGCAACCGCTGCCGGCGTGGAGCCTTGTCCCGCCTTGTCGGCCGGCAGGAACTTCAGGATGCGCCAGATCATGTCAGCGACATTCTCTTCGCCCACCCACCAACGGATCTTCTGGGTGACGAAGTAGCCCTCGCCCAGGCCGGTCTTCTTGGGCCCCACTATGTCGGTCACCTCTGCGGTGACGCTGACTTCCTCGCCGGGACGCAGGTAGCGGTGATAGGTCTGCTCGCAGTTAGTAGCAACCACGCCGACATAGCCCGCGCCGTCGAACAGTTCCATGACCTTGCCGAGGGGGTCATCGGCGGGGCGCTCCCCACCCAGGCCCATCATCGTCCACACCTGGATCATGGCCGGCGGAGCGACGATTCCGGGATGCCCGGCCGTCTGCGCGGCTGCCTCGTCGGTGTAGATCGGGTTGGTGTCGCCGATCGCGTCGACCCAGTGCCGAATCATCGGCTGGTTCACCGGATCCCGACCGGACCGCGGCTTGCTGCGGCCCGACGCCAGTATCTGCTCGATCCCGGTGGAAAGGTCGCTCATCACCTCTCCTCGACTCATCGTGACACCCGTGGAACGTTCAGCCCAGAAGCGGCGATCATCTCGCGCATGACCTCGTTGACGCCGCCGCCGAAGGTGATCACCAGGTTGCGCTTGGCCACCTTGTCCAGCCAGACGAGGACTTCAGCGGTCTCGGGGTCCGCCGGGTTGCCGAATCTGCCGACGATCTCCTCAGCGAGTCGATTGACTTCCTGGATGCGTTCGGTGGAGAACACTTTGGTGGCCGCCGCGTCGGCGACTGCGATGTTCTCGCCAGAGGCTGCCACCTGCCAGTTGAGCAACTCATTGATACGCCAGATCGACTTGATCTGCGCCAGCAGATGTTTCACGTCGTCGTGCTCGATAGGCGTGACGCCGTCCGACCCCGGCTTGGACGCCCAGTCGTGTACCTGGTCGTAGATGCCGGCGATGCGACCAGCCGGCCCCAGACCGACCCGCTCGTGGTTGAGCTGCGTCGTGATGAGCTTCCAGCCACCGTTCTCCTCACCAACCAGCATGTCGGCGGGTACGTGCACATCGTTGTAGTACGTCGCGTTGGTGTGATGGGCCCCGTCGGACAGAATGATCGGAGTCCAGGAGTACCCGGGATCCTTCGTGTCGACGATGAGAATCGAGATGCCCTTGTGCTTGGCAGCGGTCGGGTCGGTTCGGCAGGCCAGCCAGATGTAGTCGGCGTCGTGAGCGCCGGTGGTCCACATCTTCTGCCCGTTGACGATGTATTCGTCACCGTGCTTGACCGCGGTCGTCCGCAGTGACGCGAGATCGGTGCCGGCGTCGGGCTCGGAGTAACCGATCGCGAAATGTACATCGCCGGAAAGAATTCCAGGCAGGAACTTCTTCTTCTGATCTTCGGTACCGAGCGCCTGCAGTGTTGGGCCGACAGTCTGCAGGGTGACCATCGGCAACGGGATGTCAGCACGGTTGGCCTCGTTGATGAAGATCTGCTGCTCCACCGGGCCGAATCCCAGGCCGCCATACTCCTTGGGCCAACCGACGCCCAACTTGCCGTCGCTGCCCATCCGCTTAATCACCGCACGGTAGGCCTCGTTGTGCCGATCCGACTCCATCGCCTGCGCCTCTTCGGGCGTGATGAGGGTCGAGAAGTACTCTCGCAGTTCGGCTTGCAGCGCCCGCTGCTCGGGTGTCAGGTCGATGAACATTTACGCTCCCACCAAGTCGAGGCGGTGCACCGGACCACCCAAGAGCCGGGTCAAGTCTTTGATCGAGGAGTAGTAGCGGTCCATCGGGTACGTGATGTCCATGCCCATTCCGCCGTGCAGGTGGTGGCAGAGTCGCATGGCCGGTGCAGCCTGCGAGGTCAGCCAATAGCCCAGGATGCCGAGATCATCGCCGGCGTCAAGACCTTGAGCCAACCGCCAAATCACTGATGTCGACAGCAAGTCAATGGTCCGCGACGCGATGTAAACCTCGGAAAGCTGCGCGGCCACCGTCTGGAACGTCGACAGCGGACGGCCGAACTGCTCGCGGGTGGCGACGTAGTCGGCGGTCAACCGCAGGGCGCCGGCCACCAGTCCGGCCCCGAACGCCCCGGTGGCGGCCAGCGCCAACTGGTTGACCCGGGCAACGCTGGCGCCGTTGAGCACGTCGGCATCCTCGATCGCGACGTCGGCAAACGTCACCACGTACTCGTCGGATCCGTTGGAGGTCGGTGTCTTGGTGATCGTGACGCCGTCGGCATCCGGGGCGACTACCACCACCGCCTTATCAGCAGTGACGACCAACCAAGCCGCCGTCTGGGCATAGGAAACACCGGTCTTGATGCCGTTGAGCTTTCCGCCCGCAAAGCTGGTCTTGGGGTACTCCGGCAGCTGTCGGCCGGGTTCGTTCAGCGCGGCCGAGAGCACCGCACCGGTGGGCACTCCCGACAGATACCGGTCCTGCTGGCTGTCGGACGCCAGGTCCAGCAGCGGGATCAACCCCAGCCCCAACGTCGCCAGCGCAGGACCGACGGTGCCATGACGGCCGATCTCGGTCAGCGCGGTGGCCAGCTCCGACAGGCCCAGACCGTCTCCACCGAGTCGTTCTGGCACGCCCAGCGCCGCGACGCCGCCGGCTACCAGCGCATCCCAGCTGTTGTCTCGGTCGAGCACCGACGTCACCACATCGGCGACCGCCTGCTGCTCCGGGTTCGGTGTGAAATCCACCCGAATCCTCCTTGATTCGTCTAGCCGTCAGGGTGCTCAGTGCGCGACCGGGCACGCACCCGAGTAATCAACCGGCCAGTGCTTGATGCCGTTGAGCCAGCCCGACTTCAGCCGCTCCGGCTCGCCGATCGGCTTCAGGTCGGGCATGTGATCGGCGACGGCGTTGAAGATCAGGTTGATGGTCAGGCGGGCCAGGTTGGCGCCGATGCAGTAGTGCGCCCCGGTGCCGCCGAAGCCGACGTGCGGGTTCGGGTCACGAAGGATGTTGAAGGTGAACGGATCGTCGAACACCTCCTCGTCGAAGTTGGCCGACCGGTAGGACATCACCACGCGCTCGCCGGCCTTGATCTTGACGCCGGAGATCTCGGTGTCTTCGCTTGCCGTGCGCTGGAATGCCGAAACCGGAGTGGCCCAACGGATGATCTCGTCCACGGCGGTCTGCGGCCGTTCCCGCTTGAACAGCTCCCACTGGTCGGGGTTCTGCGAGAACGCGACCATGCCGTGCGTGATCGAGTTGCGGCTGGTCTCATTGCCCGCGACCGCCAGCATGATGACGAAGAAGCCGAACTCGTCATCGCTGAGCTTCTCGCCGTCGATGTCGGCCTGGATCAGCTTGGTCACGATGTCGTCGGTGGGGTTCTTGCCCCGCTCCTCGGCCATCTTCATGGCGTAGGTGATGACCTCGAACGACGACATCGCCGGGTCGACGCCGGCGTACTCCGGGTCCTCGCCGGCGGTCATCTCGTTGGACCAGCGGAACAACTTGTCCCGGTCGTCCTGGGGCACACCGAGCAGTTCGGCGATGGCCTGCAGCGGCAGCTCGCAGGACACCTGCTCAACGAAGTCGCCGGTGTTGGACGCCGCGGCGGTCTGAGCGATCTTCTGCGCTCGCGCCTTCAACTCGTCCTCAAGCCGCGAGAGCGCACGGGGAGTGAAGCCGCGGGAGATGATCTTGCGCAGCCGGGTGTGGTGCGGCGCGTCCATGTTCAGCAGGACCGCGCGCTGCAGGTCGACCGCCTCACGGGTCATCTCCTGCGGCCAGACCGGGATCGCGCCGTTCATCGCGCTGGAGAAGACGTCGCTGCGCAACGAGACGTCCTTGACGTCCTTGTGCTTGGTCACCAGCCAGTAACCCTTGTCCCCGAAACCTCCGGTTCCGCCGGGGACGTCGACCCAGCGCACCGGTTCGGACTTCCGCAGCTCGGCGAGCTCGTTGACCGGTAGGCCCTTGAGGCTCATCTCGGAGTCGAGGAAGTCGAAGTCGCTGGGAATGGCGGGGCAGCCCATGTGTCTACTCCTAGAGTGTTCGGTAGGTAACTGTGTTGGGTTTGACGACGTTTGATCGATCAACCGCCGAACAACGCCGTCTAGTGCCTGATTGCGACCATTGAAACACGGCCCGACCGCAGATCAAAGGCAGTGCCGCATCGTCGCTTGTCAGACTAATGAAACGTGTTCTAGCCTGGCCGCATGGGTAATCCTGTCATCGTTGAAGCCACCCGCAGCCCCATCGGTAAACGTAATGGCTGGTTGTCCGGCCTGCATGCCACCGAACTGCTCGGGGCGGTGCAGAAGGCACTGGTCGCGAAGGCCGGCATCGACGCGGGAATCGTCGAGCAGGTGATCGGCGGCTGCGTCACCCAGTTCGGCGAGCAGGGCAACAACGTCACCCGGCAGTCCTGGCTGGTGGCCGGGCTGCCCGAGCATGTCGGCGCCACCAGCATCGACTGCCAGTGCGGCAGCGCACAGCAGGCCAACCACCTGATCGCCGGCCTCATCGCCAGCGGCGCCATCGACATCGGCATCGCCTGCGGGATTGAGGCGATGAGCCGCGTGCCGCTGGGGGCGAACGGCGGCGGCGCCCGCGCAGCGTCCTGGGACATTGACCTGCCCAACCAGTTCGAAGCGGCCGAGCGCATCGCTAAGCGCCGGGGCATCACCCGCGCCGACGTGGACGCACTGGGGCTGCGGTCTCAGCAGCGGGCCAAACAGGCCTGGGCCGAGGGTCGGTTCGACCGGGAGATCTCCCCGATCGAGGCCCCGGTGATCGACGAGAACAAGCAGCCCACCGCCGAGCTGAACATCGTCAGCCGCGACCAGGGTCTGCGCGACACCACGGCCGAAGGCCTCGCGGCGCTGAACCCCGTGATGGAGGGCGGCATTCACACCGCCGGTACCTCGTCGCAGATCTCCGACGGCGCCGCCGCGGTGCTGTGGATGGATGAGGACAAGGCCAAAGCTCTCGGTCTGCGGCCGCGGGCTCGCATCATCAGCCAGGCCAACGTCGGCGCCGAAACCTACTACCACCTCGACGGCCCGGTGCAGTCCACCGCGAAGGTGCTGGAAAAGGCCGGCATGAAGATCGGCGACATCGACCTGGTCGAGATCAACGAGGCGTTTGCCTCGGTGGTGTTGTCCTGGGCAGCGGTGCACAAGCCGGACATGGATCGGGTCAACGTCAACGGCGGGGCGATCGCGCTGGGCCACCCGGTGGGTTCCACCGGCAGCCGGCTGATCACCACGGCGCTGCACGAGCTCGAGCGCACCGACTCCTCGACCGCGCTGATCACCATGTGTGCCGGCGGAGCGCTGTCCACCGGCACCATCATCGAGCGCATCTAGTGGTTCCGGTTCCCGAGACTGACCGCATCGCAGCGGCCCAGGCCTACATCGACGCGCTGGTCAGTCACGACGCTTCGGCGGTCCGGTTCGCACCCGACTGCGTCCGGATCGAGGTCGGACTCAAGACCGGGTTCTCGGGAAATCACTTGCGCCGCAGCCTCAACCGCGGTCCGCAGTTCCGGCTGATCTCGGCCGCCACGTTGCCCACGTACAGCATCGACGGCGACGACGTGCGGGCGGTCTACGACATCATCACCAAGCCGTCGCTGTTCGGACTCCGGGTGTGCTCGCATGTCGATGAGGTTTTCCGGATCCCCGCTGACAGCCCGGACGGTACCGCCGTGATTCACCACATCCGCGCGGGGATCCGTCCGTTCATCCACCGCTAGAGTGAGCCCGTGAGCAAGCCAGACATTCCCGAGAAGCCGAAGTCGCTGGATTCGCCGGTCACCGGGACGGTGATCAAGTGGATGTCGCGGGCCAACACCTGGGCCTACAAGGCAACCGGCGGCCGCGTCGGCGGTAAGTGGCGGTTGGGCACCAAGCACTTCGGTGAGGTTCCCGAGGTCGGCATTCTTACCACCACCGGACGCAAGTCCGGTCAGCCGCGGGAGTCCCCGCTGTTGTTCCTGCGCGAAGGTGACCGGGTGATCCTGGTGGCTTCGCAGGGCGGGCGCGCCACCAACCCGATGTGGTATCTGAACCTGAAGGCCGACCCGCAGGTGTCCTTCCGGATCCGCAGCGAGGTGCTGTCGCTGCGTGCCCGCGACGCCAGCGAGGCCGAGCGGGCCGCCTACTGGCCCAAGCTCGACAAGATGTACCCCGACTTCGCCAACTACCGGGCCTGGACCGATCGGGAGATCCCGATCGTCATCTGCGAGCCCTAGGGAGTTACCCGTCGGCGGCGCCTGACCACGGCCCGCGAGGGCCGTCGGCCCGCTCGCCCGCGGCATTCCCCGCGACGAAGCACTTGGTCACGCCCGGTGCGCCGTCGCGCAGCGCCGGGCTGTGACGGCGCGGGCAACGACGTCAGACGCGCCGAGGCGGTGGCCGGTTCCTCCGGTTCCCCAGCTTCCCAGACAGCGACGAGGCCCCCACGACTGGTGCGTGGGGGCCTCGCTGCTTGCCGGGCGGTTCCGGACCGGACTCCGATCAGTAGTTCGCGCCGTACGCGCCGGGGTGACCCATGCTGCCGCCCTTACCGGCGCCGCCGTCGGATCCATCCTGGCCATTGGGGCCGCCGACACCTCCGGCTCCACCTTTACCGCCGACGGTACCCGCAGCGCCGCCGGTACCACCGGGTCCGCCCTGGCCGCCGCTCGGGTGTTCCTCGGTCCCTTGGCCGCCGGTACCACCGGTACCACCGCCGCCGCCGGTCCCAGCACTACCGCCGTTGCCGCCGTTACCGCCGGCACCTGTGGTGCCATTGGCCGCTGTGCCACCGTTACCACCCGCACCGCCGTCAGCGCCGATACCGCCGCCGCCGCCGGGGCCGCCCTGGTAGCCGGTGCCACCGCCCGCTTCTCCGGTCTCACCGCTCTGGCCCGGGCCGCCACGACCGCCGGTGCCACCGACACCGCCGTTACCGCCGGCGCCACCGTTGCCCGAGTTCCAGCCGCCCATGCCGCCGTCGCCGCCGACTCCACCGACGCCGCCGATCCCGCCGGTGTAGCCCGGGCCGCCCTTGTCGGGCGAGGTGCCACCAGTCGTGCCTTGGCCGCCGGCCCCACCGTTGCCGCCTTTACCGCCGTCGCCGTCGGGTCCGGCGTTGCCGCCCTTGCCGCTGTCTCTTATAC
>NZ_JRMM01000163.1:0-8659 GCF_000972905.1 Mycobacterium sp. UM_Kg27 | reverse complement strand
GGACTCCAGCTCGTGCGAGGACAACTGCGCGACGAAGGCCAGCACGCTCAACGCGATCAGCCCGTAGGTGACCACCGGGGTGCCGGTGACGACCCGAGTGAGCACGTTCGTCCGGCGCCCCGGTGCGGCGCCGGCGTGCGCACAGTCCAGGCAGTGCTGGCCGACGGAGGCGCCGCGCATGCAGTCGCCGCAGATGTAGCGGTCGCACCGCGTACAGCGCAGTGCGGTGGACCGGTCGGGGTGCCGATAGCAGACGGTCATGGCTATACCCTCTCAGAGCGCGCTTGCCCGAGCACCGCGGCGTAGATTTCACGCCATGTCGTCTCAAGCTCCGCGCCAAGCGTTCAACGACGTAGTCACCCGGTTTTGGAGCTTCGCCGCTCCCGCCTATGACACCGGATTCCTGCAACGTTGGGTCTATCGCCCGGCCCAGGACGAGCTGATTGCCGCGCTACGGTCGCACAAGCCGGCCCGGGTCGCCGACGTCGCGTGCGGCACCGGCATCCTGGCCGACCACATCGAACGTGAGCTGTCCCCGGAGGCGGTCTACGGGGTGGACATGTCCGACGGAATGCTCAAGGAGGCGCAAGAGCGTTCGTCGCGCGTGCAGTGGCTGACCGGGCCTGCCGAGCAATTGCCATTTGACGACGGCGCGCTTGATGCGGTGGTCACCAGCTCGGCGTTTCACTTCTTCAACCAGCCGGCCGCGGTACGGGAGTTCTACCGGGTGCTGGCGCCGGGCGGGATGGCGGCGGTCACGGCGATGAGCCCCCGGCTGTCCGACCCACTCGAGGCGCTGACCGGGATCCGGTGGAATCCGGCGCGTCAACCGACGCCCAGCCAGATGCGCACGCTGTTCACCGACGCCGGTTTTACCGTTCCCGACCAGCATCGGGTGGCGCGTCCGGCATGGACGCTGGTCGTGTCGGATCTGATCACCGTCGGGGTCAAGCCGTAGGCAGCCGGCCGGTGACGACCGTCCCCCGTTATTGCGTGGCGGTACCTTCGTTAGGTATGAGATCAATGGAGCTGGCCGGGACGACGGCGATCGCGCTGGCGACCTGGTTCACCGCGGCCGGAGTCGCCGGGGCTGATCCGGCCCCTCCTCCCCCGCCCGCGCCCAAGCAGGTGATCGACACCGACGGCACCTTCGCGGTCGGCAAGGACATCGTGCCGGGCACCTACCGCTCCGACGGCCCCCGCGACGGCAACGCCTGCTACTGGCGTCGAAACAGCGGCGACAAGGTCGTCGACAGCGCGATGACCAAAAAGCCACAGGTTGTGCTGATCGAGCCCAGCGACACCACCTTCCGGACCGACCGCTGCCAGACCTGGCAGTTGACCGAATGTCCGCCCACCTGCGCACCGGTGCCGCAGCAATCGGTGGGCCTGCCCGATGTGCTGAAGGGCTTCGTGCCGCAGGCTCGGCCCCCGGCCCCGGCGCCCGCTCCCAGCGGCGGTTAGCGCTCGAGCCGCCGGCACCCACTCGACCGGGCGCGTAGGGCCGCTTGAGCTGAGCGCCCAATGAAAGCCACCTGAAGTCGCGCCGGGTATTGCGGCTACCGCTGATAGGCCACCGTGGCCGTCAGCTCAGACTCGTTCCGCCTCGGCCAGCAGTAACGTTGCGCCGTCAACCAGCGTTCCGATCACCTCGTCGGTGCTGAAATCACTGAGCCACAGATTCGGGGTGTCGGTGCGATGCAGCATCGCGACACCGTGCAGCGCAACCGACAACGCCGCCGCGATCCGGTCCGAATCGGGATCCGAGTCCGAAACCGGAGTCTCCCCCCGGCAGGCCAGCAACCCTCGGGTTACGACGGCCAGCGCCCGGCGAGCCGCCGGCGGAGCGTGACCATCCTGGGTCATCAGGGCGTAGCGCAGTGGATGCCGCTGTGCGAACGACACGTACACCCGACACCCGATGAGCAGGCGTTCCCGCGGGTCAGTGGCCTGCTGGACGTATTCGGCGATCTCTTCGGAGACCTGTACCCAGCTCGACTCGGCGACCGACTCGAGGACCCGCTCCAGGTCGTCGAAGTGCGCATACACCGACGGCGCTGCGATACCGGCCTCCCGGGCAATGCGGCGCAGCGAAACCTCCGCCTCGCTGTCCGCGCTATCGATGACCCGGACAGCGGCGGCCAGGATCTCGTCGCGCAGCAGCGCGCCGTGACCTCGCATATTGCGCCGACGAGGGGGAGTGGGCACGCGGTGATCCTAACGGTCTGTGAGTTGTCCCCACCTGCGTTCCGCATAACATCTTCCGCGCAAGTGTGAGCTGGCACCTTTTAACTTTACACGCGTTTCTTTACGGTCGTAAGGTTAAGCGTCATGAGGGCAATGGAAAAGCTGCGCGGTCCGCTCGAGCGGCTGTGGATCGCGCTGGTGATCGTGCCGGTCGCCGCGATCGGCGGACTGGTCATCTACCGGCTCCACGGCGTATTCGGCGCAGACGGAGCGGCGGTTGCCCGTGGCGCCGGTGGCGAGATCGTCTCCACCGTGCCGAAGTACGTCACCTATGAGCTCTACGGACCCGAGTCGACGTCGGGCATGGTCAGCTACGTCGACGAGCGCGCCCAGTCCCGGGAGACCCGGTTCCACTCGCTGCCCTGGTCGCTGACCCTGACCACCACGCAGCCCAGCGTGTTCGCCAACGTCATGGCGCAAGGTGACGGCCACGAATTGGGCTGCCGGATCACCGTCAACGGCGAACTGCGCGACGAGCACCAGTCCGATGGCCACAGCGCCGCGGCGTTCTGCGTGGTGAAAGCGGCATGAGCGGCCTCCACAGCCCGACCGGCCCGGGAGCACCGCGGTTCCCGCGGCTGATCCGCGCGTGCGCCATCCCGATCATCCTGTTCTGGCTTGCCGCGGCCGCCGCGACCAATCTGCTGGTGCCGCAACTGGAGAACGTCGGCGCCCGCAACGCCGTCTCGCTCTCCCCGCAGGACGCGCCGTCGGTGATCGCGATGAAGCACATCGGGGAGAAGTTCGGTGAGTTCACCAGCGACAGCGTGCTGATGATCGTGCTGGAGGGCGACGCCGAGTTAGCAGAAGACGCCCACCGCTACTACGACGAGCTGGTGACGACCCTGCGGGCCGACACCACCCACGTCGAGCACGTGCAGGACTTCTGGGGCGACCGAGTCACCTCGGCGGGCTCGCAGAGCGAGGACGGCCGGGCCGCCTACGTGCAGGTGCATCTGGCGGGCAACCAGGGCTCGGCACAGGGTGTGGAATCGGTGGACGCGGTGCGCAAGATCGTCGAGGACTCCGACCCACCAGCCGGTCTGCGTTCCTACGTGACCGGTCAGGCGGCCCTGGTCGCCGACACCAACGAGGCCGGCGACGCCTCGATGGTGAAGATGACCGGTATCACCATGGCCGTCATCGCGGTGATGCTGCTGGTGGTCTACCGCTCGATCGCGACCACGCTGATCGGGCTGGCAGTGGTTGTCACCGAGATGAGCGTGGCCCGCGGACTGATCGCGGTGTTGAGCGATTCCCACGCATTCGCGATCTCGACATTCGTGGTCAGCATCCTCACCGCGCTGGCCATCGCGGCCGGAACCGACTATTGGATCTTTTTGATCGGGCGCTACCACGAGGCACGCAATGCCGGCGAGGATCGTGAGACCGCCCAGAACACAACGCTGTCCAGCGTCAGCCACGTCATCGCAGGCTCCGGCCTGACCATCGCCGGGGCGATGCTGTGCCTGCACTTCACCCGGCTGAACTACTTCAACACCCTGGCGGTGCCCTGCGCTCTGGGCATGTTCACCATCCTGGCGATGGGCTTGACCTTCGCTCCGGCGGTCCTCGCGATCAGCAGCCGCTTCGGGCTGCTGGACCCCAAGCAGGTCGCCAACACCGGCGGGTGGCGCAAGGTGGGCACCGCCGTGGTGCGATGGCCCCTGCCGATCCTGGCCGCTGCCAGTGCCGTTGCCGCCGTGGGCGTCCTGGCGCTGCCCGGGTATAAGACCAGCTACGACAACCGGCACTACATCCCGGCCGACGTACCGTCCAACATCGGCTACGCCGCAGCCGAGAAGCACTTCAGCTCCGCGCGGATGAACCCCGACATGCTGATGGTCGAATCCGATCACGACATGCGCAATCCCCGCGACATGCTGGTGCTGGACCGCATCGCCCGCAACATCTTCCGGGTTGCAGGCATCGAACGGGTGCAGAGCATCACTCGGCCGCTGGGCCCGCCCATGGAACATGGATCGGTGCCGTTCCAGATCAGCGCCCAGGGCGTCACGATGGCCGAGAACCTGCAGTTCTTGCGCGCCCGCCTCGATGACACCCAGACCATGGCCGACCAGCTCTCGTCGATGATCACGGTGATGGACCGGCTGCACGGGCTCACCGTGCGACTCTCCGATGCCACCCACGGCACCGACGAGGCGACCCACGACATGGAAGGCACCATGGCCGAGGTCCGAGACCGCATCGCCGACTTCGACGACCAATTCCGCCCGCTGCGCAACTACTTCTATTGGGAGCCGCACTGCTTCGATATCGGCGTCTGCAACGCGTTCCGAGCGGCGTTCGACGCCACCGACGGCTTCGACAAACTGGCGGAGAACACCGCGGCGCTGGCCCAGCAGATGGACCGGGTCGACGAGATCACCCCGGCAATCGCCGATCAGATCCCGCCGATGATCGCCATCACCACCAACATGCGCGACCTGATGTTGACCATGCACAGCAGCTTCAGCCAGGTGGTGACGCAGCTGGAGCAGATGACCGACACCGCCGCGGTGATGGGCCAGGTATTCGACGACGCCCGCAACGACGACATGTTCTACCTACCGCCGGAAGCGTTCGACAGTCCCGACTTCCAGCGCGGGATGGAGTTGATGATGTCGCCGGACGGCTCGGCGGCCCGCATCCTGATCACCCATGACACCGATCCGGCGACCGTCGACGGCATCTCGCACGTCGGCGCCGAACTGCAAGCCGCCAAGGAAGCCGTCAAGGGCACGCCGCTGGCCAAGGCGAAGTTCTATCTGGGCGGAACCGCAGCCACCTACGCCGATATCGCGACCGGTGCGCACTACGACCTGCTGATCGCGGCGATCGCGGCGATCGTGTTGATCTTCGTGGTGATGCTGCTGATCACCCGGGCGCTGGTGGCCTCGATCGTGATCGTCGGCACCGTGGTGCTCTCGCTGGCCTCCTCGTTCGGGTTGTCAGTGCTGTTGTGGCAGTACGTGTTCGGCATCGAACTGCAGTGGCTGGTGATCGCGATGTCGGTGATCGTGCTGCTGGCGGTGGGGTCGGACTACAACCTGCTGGTGGTCTCGCGGATGAAGGAAGAGATCAACAGCGGCACTGCCACCGGCCTGCGCACCGGGCTGATCCGGGCGATGGGCGCCACCGGCAAGGTGGTGACGGCGGCCGGCATGGTGTTCGCCTTCACCATGATCGCGATGATCGCCAGCGACCTGCGGTCTGTCGGCCAGATCGGCACCACGATCGGATTGGGCCTGTTGTTCGACACGTTCATCGTCCGCAGCCTCATCACCCCGTCGATCGCGGCGCTGCTCGGCCGGTGGTTCTGGTGGCCGATCAACGTGCACCGCCGCCCGACCCCGATCACGGCCGTGTCCGCCGCCCGCGCCGAGCGCGCGGCCACCGTGACTGCCGCCGCCGAACAGGAAGACACCTTCACGCCCGCGCCGAAGCCACCGGCCCCGATGGCACCGCCGGCCGTCCCCGCCGGCTAAGGATCTTACTGTTACGCCAAGATGTTCTTATTTTTCTTAATTTGTCTGTATCGTGGGTCCCGTGCGTCACGGAGCGGGGCTTGCGATGGTCAATTCGGGTACGTCTGCGGCGGTGCGGAGAGGAAGCTCCCTTGCTTGACGCCTGCTACCGGGCCGCACGCGCCAGGATCAGCCGCCTGGCGGCCGGGCTCACCGAGGACCAGTTGCAGCTCCCGGTTCCGGCGACACCGGGATGGTCGGTGCACGACGTGTTGGCCCACCTCACCGGTGGCGCCGCGGACGTCTTGGCGCAGCGACTCGATGGCGCGCCGGGTGACTCGTGGACGGCGCGGCACGTTGCCGAACGTCGCGACCGCCCGGTTGAGGAACTGCTCGACGAATGGGAGCGCGCCTCCCCGGCGGTCGAGGCCAGTCTGCCGGAGCGGTTCACCGGGCCCAACCTCGCCGCCGACGCGATCTGCCATGAAGCCGACCTGCGCGAGGCGCTGGTCCTGCCGCGGATCGACCGCGAACACTGGCAGCCGTTTTTGGACGTCCTGGGTTATCTGCCGGGCCGACGCCTGCCCGACACCAGCACCTTGGTGATCAGCGACGAGCTGGGGCAGCAGTGGCGGTGTGGTTCAGGTGAATCCGTCACCGTGTTGCGGGCTGAAGGTTACGAGCTGATGCGCGGGCTGTTCAGCAGGCGCTCCCGCAGTCAGATCGCCGGATGGGACTGGTCGCCCGAGCCGTCGGCGCACCTGATCGACAGCTTCGGGATTTTCGGCCACCGCGACGACGATCAGCCGATACCGGTCTGCTGATTCATACGCCGCAGGAGGCCAACCGCGGCGGGGAGAACGCGACCGAACCGACCCCGCCGTCGACGGCTCCGTTGTTGGCGAGTCGCATCGTCGTGACGTAGGTACAGGTTTGAATCTCGGTGGATGAATTGAGGTAGACCACGTTGTAGGTGTAGGTGAACGTGCGCACCAAGTGCTTGACATCCCAGGGCACATCCAGCACGAATCCGAGCGACGAGTCCATCGTCCGGATCCAGATCGCCCGGTCACCGGTCTCGCCGATCGACGGCACCACCGAGAACGCCGAACCGTCGGGCCTGATGCCGGCGATGCTGAGGCTGTCGATGCGGTAGCCGGTGGCGTCCGCCGGCACCGGCGGACCGGGCTGAATCCTGGTGGTGAACTGGATCGCGTAGTTGGTTCCACCGCCGATCGCCCTGGTGGTGGAGAAGCTGGTCCAGCTGAATTCCTCCGGCAGCTCCACTGCGCAGTTGTCGATCAGCTCGTGCGGATCGCCGCACCCGGGCGAACCCGCCGGCGCCGCCAGCGCGCGCGGGGCGGCGAACGCTAGGCCGAAAACCGGCACCGACCAGGCGGCACCGCGCAGGAAGATGCGGCGCGAGATCGCTGTCTTCGCACGGCCGGGCACGAGCTCACAGTAGGCGATCTGAGGGCATTCGGTTGTTTGGCCGTTGATTCGGTGCCATGCTCGCCGGATGCTGTGGGAGCGCTTGTCCACGGCGGTCAGCGCCCGCCGTTCCTGGCTCGTTGCGCTGGTTCCGATCCTGATCGCCGTCGCACTGATGGCGCTCGGCAACGACAACGCGTCCGCGACACAATCCCCCGAGGCGCTGCCGCCCAGCGCCGAATCCGCCCGTGTCGCCGCGGCGCAGTCCACCTTCGCCGGTGGGGACCAGGCGGCCGCGCTGCTGGTCGCCACCCGCAGCGATGGTGGGCCCCTGACGCCGGCCGACGTCGCAGCGGTCAATGCCGCACGTGACCGTATGACGCAGGTGCCCCAAGTGCTCGACGGCCCGGCACCGCCGGCGATGCTGTCCACCGATCAGCAGGCGGCCCTGGCGACGGTGCCCTTGGCTGCCGACTTGTCCGGCTTCGAGCTCACCGATGCGGTCAAAGCCCTGCGAGCGGCGGCCGCCGACGGCTTGCCTCCGACGCTGTCAACCCACGTCACCGGCGGGCCGGCGTTCGGCGCCGACATCGCCGATGCCTTCACCGGCGCCAACGTGACCCTGTTGGTGGTCACCGCGCTGGTGGTGGCACTGCTGTTGATCGTCACCTACCGGTCGCCGGTGTTGTGGCTGGTACCGCTGCTGGTGATCGCGTTCGCCGATCGGGTGGCCACCGTAGTGGGCTCCGATGTCGCACGCGCCGCGGGCGTGACCTTTGACGGCTCCACCGCAGGCATCACCAGCGTCCTGGTCTTCGGGGCCGGCACCAACTATGCGCTGCTGCTGATTTCGCGCTACCGCGAAGAACTGCGCTCACAGCCCGACCATCGGACCGCGCTGCGCCGGGCGGTGGCCGCCGCTGCCCCGGCGATCCTGGCCAGTAACGCGACCGTGGTGCTGGCTCTGCTGACGTTGATCTTGGCGGTGACCCCGAGTACCCGCAGCCTGGGGATCTGCGCCAGTTGCGGGCTGGTGGTGGCCGCCGTATTCGTGCTGTTGGTTTTACCCCCGTTGCTGGCGTTGGTCGGCCGGAAGGTGTTCTGGCCGTTCATTCCCCGGGCTGTCGACAATGGAGCCACCCCGGCCGGCCCGTGGTACCGCGTCGCCGCGGCCGTCTCGCGCCGCCCGGCCGTGGTGTGCACGGCGGCGATCGCCGTCCTGGCGGTGTCGGCCACCGGCCTGCTGGGCGCCGGTATCGGGTTGTCGCAGACCGAGCAGTTCCGGTTACAGGCCGACTCGGTGACCGGATTCGACACGCTGGCAGCGCACTTTCCGGACGGTGCGGCCAGTCCGACCGTCGTGATCGGCCCCACCGCCCGTTCGCAGCAGCTCAAGCGGGCGATCACCGCGGTTCCGGGCGTCGTCTCGGTGGTCCAGACGGGTATGTCCGAGACCGGCCGAACCATGTGGTCTGCGGTGCTCGACGCCGCCCCGGCACTGTCTCTTATACACA
>NZ_JRMM01000162.1:0-8728 GCF_000972905.1 Mycobacterium sp. UM_Kg27 | reverse complement strand
GTGTATAAGAGACAGGCGTGACGTCGAGTTGCCCGACGTCGGCGACGTGGTGCTGCAGGACACCGAGTCCGGGATCACTCGCGAGTTCACCATCGACGCCAAACTGCGCGATGACTTCGCCCGGGCGGCGGTGGCCCACCGCGCGGACGTCGCCCGCGCCTTGCGCAGTTGCGGCGCGCCGTTGCTGGGGTTGCGGACCGACCGGGACTGGATTGCCGACATCGTCCGTTTCGTCGAGTCACGCCGGCGCGGCGCGCTGGCGGGGACGCCGTGAACTCGACCCGTACACAGACAGGTCTGTTATGACATTGCCGCTACTCGGGCCGATGACCTTGTCGGGCTTCGCCCACCCCTGGTTCTTCCTGTTCCTGTTCGTGGTTCTGGGACTGGTCGTGCTGTACATCCTGATGCAGGTGGCGCGGCAGCGGCGGATCCTGCGGTTCGCCAACATGGAGCTGCTGGAGAGTGTGGCGCCCAAGACGCCGACGCGCTGGCGCCACCTGTCGGCGGTCCTGCTGGTCAGCTCGCTGCTGCTGTTCACCGTCGCGATGGCCGGACCCACCCACGACATCCGGATTCCGCGCAACCGCGCGGTGGTGATGCTGGTCATCGACGTCTCGCAGTCGATGCGGGCCACCGATGTCGCACCGTCCCGGCTGGCGGCCGCGCAGGAGGCCGGCAAGCAGTTCGCCGACGAACTCACCGCGGGCATCAACCTGGGGCTGATCGCCTACGCCGGCACGGCGACCGTGCTGACCTCGCCGACCACCAACCGTGAGGCGACCAAGGCGGCCATCGACAAGCTGCAGCTGGCGGACCGCACCGCCACCGGCGAGGGGATCTTCACCGCGCTGCAGGCGATCGCCACGGTGGGTGCGGTCATCGGCGGCGGTGACACCCCGCCACCGGCCCGGATCGTGCTGCTCTCCGACGGTAAGGAGACCGTGCCGTCCAACCCCGACAATCCCAAGGGGGCGTTCACCGCAGCGCGCACCGCCAAGGACCAGGGCGTTCCGGTCTCGACGATCTCGTTCGGCACGGCCTACGGCTATGTCGAGATCAACGAGCAGCGTCAACCGGTGCCCGTCGATGACGATTCGCTGAAGAAGATCGCCGACCTGTCCGGCGGCAGCGCCTACACCGCCTCCAGCCTGCAGCAGCTCAAAGAGGTCTACGCGACCCTGCAGGACCAGATCGGCTTCGAGACCATTCGCGGTGACGCCAGCACCGGCTGGCTGCGCCTCGGTGCTTTCACTC
Organism: Mycobacterium sp. UM_Kg27; assembly: GCF_000972905.1. Lineage (NCBI taxonomy): Bacteria > Bacillati > Actinomycetota > Actinomycetes > Mycobacteriales > Mycobacteriaceae > Mycobacterium > Mycobacterium sp. UM_Kg27. The sequence continues at coordinate 7,471 of NZ_JRMM01000162.1, read as the reverse complement.
TGGCGGTGGCCGCGCTGGCGGCACTGCTGCTCAACCGGCGGCTGCCCGCCTAGGTCCCACCCACCCCTTCCGGGTTTGACTCTGCGCGCCCGGCGCGCAAGTGCGAGTAGCCCGCGCCCTGTGCGCAGAGTCAACGTGTCGATTCGATAGGTTATGCCGGTGACAGACAGCGAAGCCCCCGCAGCAAAGCCCGCCTTTGTGTCCCGTTCGGTCCTCGTCACCGGTGGAAACCGGGGCATCGGATTGGCGATCGCGCAGCGACTGGCCGCCGACGGCCACAAGGTGGCGGTGACGCACCGCGGCTCCGGTGCGCCCGAGGGGCTGTTCGGGGTGGTGTGCGATGTCACCGACAACGACGCCGTCGACCGCGCCTTCAAAGAGGTCGAGGAGCACCAGGGCCCCGTCGAGGTGCTGGTGGCCAACGCCGGCATCTCTAAAGACGCGTTCCTGATGCGGATGACCGAGGAGCGCTTCGAAGAGGTCATCAACGCCAACCTGACCGGCGCTTTCCGGGTCACCCAACGGGCGTCGCGCAGCATGCAGCGCAAGCGCTTTGGCCGGATCATCTACATCGGATCGGTCTCTGGCATGTGGGGGATCGGCAACCAGGCCAACTATGCGGCCGCCAAGGCGGGTCTGATCGGCATGGCCCGCTCGATCTCGCGCGAGCTGTCCAAGGCCGGCGTCACCGCCAACGTGGTTGCGCCCGGTTACATCGACACCGAGATGACCCGTGCCCTCGACGAGCGGATCCAGGAGGGCGCGCTGGACTTCATCCCCGCCAAGCGGGTGGGCACCGCCGAGGAGGTCGCCGGCGCGGTCAGCTTCCTGGCATCGGAGGACGCGAGCTACATCGCCGGCGCGGTTATCCCCGTCGACGGCGGCATGGGCATGGGCCACTAGCGACTCGTTCAGTTCAAGATAGGGGACTTTTCATGGCAGGCATTCTCGAAGGCAAGCGGATCCTGGTCACCGGGATCATCACCGATTCCTCGATCGCATTCCACATCGCCAAGGTGGCGCAGGAGGCCGGCGCGCAGCTGGTGTGTACTGGGTTCGACCGGCTGCGGCTGATCCAGCGCATCATCGACCGACTGCCGGAGCCGGCGCCGCTGCTCGAACTCGACGTGCAGAACGAGGAGCACCTGGGTTCGTTGGCCGAGCGTGTCACCGAGGTGATCGGCGAGGGCAACAAGCTCGACGGCGTGGTGCACTCCATCGGCTTCATGCCGCAGACCGGCATGGGCATCAACCCGTTCTTCGACGCCCCCTACGAGGATGTCGCCAAGGGCATCCACATCTCGGCATACTCCTATGCCTCGCTGGCCAAAGCGGTACTGCCGATCATGAACCCCGGCGGGGGCATCGTCGGCATGGACTTCGACCCCACGCGGGCGATGCCGGCCTACAACTGGATGACGGTGGCCAAGAGTGCCCTGGAGTCGGTGAACCGGTTCGTGGCGCGCGAAGCCGGCAAGGTCGGGGTCCGGTCGAATCTCGTTGCGGCCGGCCCGATCCGGACACTGGCGATGAGCGCCATCGTGGGTGGTGCCCTGGGTGAGGGCGCCGGCGAGCAGATCCGGCTGCTGGAGGAGGGCTGGGACCAGCGGGCCCCGATCGGCTGGGACATGAAGGACCCGACGCCGGTGGCCAAGACCGTCTGCGCGTTGCTGTCCGACTGGCTGCCGTCCACCACCGGAACGGTCGTCTACGCCGACGGTGGCGCGCACACCCAGTTGCTGTAGATAGGACGGCGGATGGATGTAGACGCCGTCTTACTCCTGTCCTTCGGCGGGCCGGAAGGCCCGGAACAGGTTCGGCCGTTCCTGGAGAACGTCACCCGGGGACGTGGCGTGCCCTCGGCCCGGCTCGACGCGGTCGCCGAGCACTATCTGCACTTCGGTGGCGTGTCGCCGATCAATGGGATCAATCGCGAGCTGGCCGAGGTAATGCGTGCCGAAACGCCCGGTCTGCCGGTGTATTTCGGCAATCGCAACTGGGAGCCCTACGTCGAGGATGTCGTCGCGCAGATGGCGGCCGACGGTGTGCGGCGAGCCGCGGTGTTCCCGACCTCGGCGTGGGGCGGGTATTCGGGTTGCGACCAGTACGCCGAGGACATCGCCCGGGCGCGAAGAGCGGTCGGGGATCAGGCCCCGGAACTGGTGAAACTGCGCCAGTACTTCGACCACCCGCTGTTCGTGGCGATGTTCGCCGAGGCGATTGGCGCCGCCGCCGACACGCTGCCGGCGGGCCTGCGCGATTCGGCCCGGCTGGTGTTCACCGCGCACTCCATTCCGGTGAGCGCCGACGCACGCTACGGTCCACGGCTGTACAGCCGCCAGGTCGCCCACGCGACGAGTCTGGTCGCGGCCGCCGCGGGTTACACCGACTACGACCAGGTGTGGCAGTCGCGCTCGGGGCCGCCGCAGGTGCCCTGGTTGGAGCCCGACGTCGAAGCACATCTGCTAGCCCTGGCCGACGCCGGTGTGCCCGCGGTGATCGTGTGCCCGATCGGCTTTCTCAGCGACAACATCGAGGTGCTCTGGGACCTCGACAACGAAGTCCGCACTGCGGCGCAGAAGGCCGGAATCGCCTACGCGCGAGCGACCACACCGAATGCCGATCGACGACTGGCCCGGCTGGCCCGCGGCCTGGTCGAGGAGCTGCGCGACGGCTGCGCACCCGAACGCGTCGCCGGTCCGCCCGGCCTGGGCTGTGGGTTCGGGGTCGACGGCGCGCCATGCGGCTCATCGCACTGCATCGCGGCCGTGACGCCGCCGGCTCGCTAGTTGCGCCAGGCCGACTGCAGAATCTCGGTCACCGCTGCGCTGCGTGCCGCGCGCACCACGCTCGCCAGCGGCGCGACCGCATCCACGGCGCGCTGCACCGCCGCCGACGTCTGAGCGCTGGCGGTCAGCAGATCGGCGCTGACGGTGATGATCGCCTCGACGTGGGCGGCGCTCTGCAGAACACGTACCGCACGGTTCGGCGCATGGTCCGGAATCCTGTGCAAGAGAGCAGCTTCCATCATCTGCTCCACACGCAGTCGCGGATCCGCCACGCCGTAGTCGGCCCACCGCGAACCGGTGGAGCCCAATGCTTCGGCGGCCGTCCGCACCGCCGACCGCAACGAGTACTCGGCGTCACCGAGATCGTGCTGCTCGCCGGCCGGCACGCTGGTCAGCGGGAACACGGTCCAGCACAGTTCGGCGGCGTAATCAGCGTCGGCGTCTTCCGAGTACGCCGGAACCAGCCCGATCGGAGTCGAGGCATCCGAAGAGCCGAGCAAAACGGCTTCGCCGGCGAGGATCGCCTCCTGGGAAAAGACCGTCCCGGCCGGCAGTCCGCGGACGTCGCCGGGGACCGGAAACACCGGGCGGATGCCGGCTCCGGCGGCCGACGGCCCCGCACCCCGCACCAACTGCAGCAGGGCGGCGGCGCCGCCGTCGCACGCGTCCGGCCATGACAGACCAACGCTGCTCGCGACGACCGCGTCGTGGGCGGCCACCGATTGCACTGGCGCCCAGGCCGATAGTGCGTCCAACACATCGTCGGGTGCGGCTCGGCCGGCAAGCCAGGCGTTGGCCCACACCGACAGGGAAGTACTCGGGCACCACATGATGCAAGGCAGTGTAGTTGCCGCCCCTTCGTTGCTGGACCGCATAGGTACGGGCGGTTCTCGGGCTATCCTGACCGCATGCCGACTGCCCTGATCTGGTTGGTCTTCGCACTCGGGCTCGCAGGAGCCGAGGCCCTCACCGGCGACATGTTCCTGCTCATGCTGTCCGGTGGTGCGCTGTCGGCGGCGGCGGCCAGCGCCCTGACCGACTGGCCGCTGTGGACCGACGGCGCGGTGTTCCTGGTGGTTTCGGTGCTGCTGCTGGCGTTGGTCCGTCCCGCGCTGCGGCGACGGCTATGGGCCGAAACAGGCGGCGACACGGGGGTGCTGGCGCTGCAGGGCAAGACCGCCCTGGTGCTCGACCGGGTCGAACAACACGGTGGCCGGGTGAAGCTGGGCGGCGAGGTGTGGACCGCCCGCGCGCTCACCGAAGGCGACGTCTTCGAACCGGGGGAGCAGGTCACCGTGATGCACATCGACGGCGCTACCGCCGTGGTCGGCAAGATCCTGTAACGAAAGGAATCGTCATGGAAGGCGTCACAACCGGGCTGCTGTTGCTGGCCGTGTTGGTGGTGTTCGCGATCATCGTGGTCGCCAAGTCGGTCGCGCTGATCCCGCAGGCCGAGGCAGCGGTGATCGAACGCCTGGGCCGCTACAGTCGCACCGTCAGCGGACAGCTGACCCTGTTGGTTCCGTTCATCGACCGCGTGCGGGCCCGCATCGACCTGCGTGAACGGGTGGTGTCCTTCCCGCCGCAGCCGGTGATCACCGAGGACAACCTGACCCTGAACATCGACACCGTGGTGTACTTCCAGGTCACCAACCCCAAGGCCGCGGTGTATGAGATCAGCAACTACATCGTCGGTGTGGAACAGCTGACCACCACGACGCTGCGCAACGTCGTCGGCGGGATGACGCTGGAGCAGACGCTGACCTCCCGCGAGGTGATCAACAGCCAGCTGCGCGGCGTGCTCGACGAGGCGACCGGACGGTGGGGTCTGCGGGTGGCCCGGGTGGAGCTGCGCAGCATCGACCCGCCGCCGTCGATCCAGGCATCGATGGAGAAGCAGATGAAGGCCGACCGCGAGAAGCGGGCCATGATCTTGACCGCCGAGGGACAGCGCGAGGCCGCCATCAAACAGGCCGAAGGCCAGAAGCAGTCCGAGATCCTCACCGCCGAGGGCGCCAAGCAGGCGGCGATCCTGGCCGCCGAAGCCGACCGGCAGTCCCGGATGCTGCGCGCCCAAGGTGAGCGTGCCGCGGCCTACCTGCAGGCTCAGGGGGAGGCCAAAGCCATCGAGAAGACCTTCGCCGCGATCAAGGCCGCTCGGCCCACCCCCGAGCTGCTGGCGTACCAGTACCTGCAGGTGTTGCCGGAGATGGCCCGGGGAGAATCCAACAAGGTGTGGGTGGTGCCCAGTGATTTCGGCACCGCACTGCAGGGCTTCACCAAACTGCTCGGTGCCCCCGGCGAGGACGGCGTGTTCCGCTACCAGCCCTCGCCCTATGACGAGCCCCGGCACCGGGCCGAGGACGACAGTGACGAAGTCGCCGACTGGTTCACCACCCAGACCGACCCGGCGATCGCCCAGGCCGTCGCCAAAGCCGAGGCGGATGCGCGTAAGCCGGTCGAGGGCGTGTTGCCGCCGCAGCTCGATCCCGGTCCGGCGTGAGCGCGCTGACGGCACGGCCGACCTACGCGGCGCTGGCCGCATTCCTGGCGGGTGACGCCGTGGCGTCGGCGGTCCCGGTGCCCTACGTCGCCAAGAACATGGATGCCATGCGGATTCCCGAGGAGGTCCGCTGGGCGGTCCCGGTGGCCAAGGCCGCCACCGCGTTGGGGCTGGCATCGGTGTTCCGCTTCCCGGCCGTCGCCCGGCTCACCACCGGCTTGTTGACGTTGTATTTTGCCGGAGCGCTGGGCATCCACCTGCGCGTGCGCAACCGGATCGCCAACATCGTGCCCGCGGTACTGCTGCTGATGGTGTTCGCCGCGATGACCGCGCAGGGCCCGCACACCGCTGGGGGCGGGGTACGGGCCCTGGAGTCCTAGCTTTCGGGGTTCCCGGGGGTTTCCGGGGGAGATTCAGCCCCGGCGGGACGCGGCGGTGTGCTCGTCGAGCGTGGTCGCTTTGTAGGCGTAGGCGGCCACTACCGCGCCGAGCAACTGGGCGATCAGGTAGACCCAGAGGAACTTCCAGGCGAAGATCCCCGACAGCATCAGACCGAAGGTGATGGCCGGGTTGAACGCCGCGCCCGAGATCGCGCCGACCGCCACCACGCCCACGGTCACCACGAAGCCGATCGCCAGACCGTAAAAGCTGTTGCCGGCGCTGTCTTTGCTGGTTGCGGTGTGCAAAACGACGTAACACAACGCGAATGTGAATACCAACTCGGCCAAGAATGCGGCCCAGACCGTGCCGGTCAGATCAAGCGTGCCCGTGGCGTACTTGTCATGCCACAACCCGAATCCCACACCGAACGCGGCGAGGGCACCGACCAACTGCGCAACGATGTAGGGCCCCAAGTCGCCCAAGGGCAGTGCACCCCGCAGATAAGCGGCCACGGAGACGGCCGGGTTCAGGTGGCCGCCCGAGATGTGCCCACTGGCATACACCATCACCATCAGCACCGAGCCGATGCCCAGCGCGGTGGCAGCCACGCATTCGGTGCCGGACAAGACGATCCCGAGCACTGCGAACATGAAAACGAACGTGCCGATCATTTCGGTCAAATATTTGCGCACCGAGGCGTTCCGATCAGCCATTGATCCGGTCCCTTCACTCCGTCGGGCACTTGCCCAATTTGTGCTGTGCCAGCACATGGCACTAATCAGGACTGTAACGGCGCAGGGCCTTCAGGCGGCTATTCGCCCACCATTTTTCACCGAATTGTTGCTGGATTAATGAGGGCTTCGTGTTGTTTGCCGCGGCGCTATCGGTTCAGGCGCAATTCGACCAGTGGCAGTGCCGTATTGGGCGGGTTCACGGCTGCGCCCAGCGTCTTCTCGAGCACCGCGCTGAACTTCTCCCAAGCGCGGGGATGGCGCTCGATGTAGTGGCCCAGCACCCGGTCGGCTTCGGTCTGTTCCAGCACTCGGGCGGTGGCCGGTACCGCGGACCTGCTCCCGACGTAGACATGCACCCGGGGGTTGGCGCGGATGTTGCGAAACCATTGAGCGCGGTCGCCGAAACCCGATGCCACCACATAGCTGTCGTCGGCGGGGCGGTCGATGACTTCTAGGACGACGCGGCGGCGCGCCCCCGTCTTGCGCCCGATGTGCTCGAGCATCAACAGGCGCTGGCCGAGGAGGCCGCCGAGTCGTGCGCGGTACAGCCAGATCGGGGCGCGCATCAGCCGGCGCGAACTCAACAATCGGCTGACGGTGTCGGCCAAGGACGGCATCTTCAGCACGCTACCCGCGGCCCGGTCGGCGCGCCGTGATCAGCCGATGGCCACCGATTCGCTCGAGTCGATTTCGCGGGTGTCCGGGCCGGCCACGGGCCGCTGTACGCGGTGCGAGCGCGCTTCGTACACCAGCAGCGCCACCCCGACCGCGGCGGTGCAGGCCGAGACCGCGAACAGCAACGGGCTCACCTCACCGGTCAGGGCGTCGCCGAGCACCACCACCGCGGCCGTGCCCGGCAGCAGCCCGATCAGGGTGGCCACCGTGTACGGCACGAGTCGCACCGCCGAGGCACCGGCGGCGTAGTTGATCACCGAGAACGGGATCGCCGGAATCAACCTCAGCGAGACCACCGCGGGCCAGCCGCGTTGGCGAAGGCGGGTGTCGAGCGCGTCAAGTCGCGGGTGTTGCACCACCCGGCTCAACTGCTGTCTCTTATACACATC
>NZ_JRMM01000161.1:0-8978 GCF_000972905.1 Mycobacterium sp. UM_Kg27 | reverse complement strand
CGTGGGCTCGGAGATGTGTATAAGAGACAGGCGGACGAAGGTGAGCCCGGTGGCGACGGCGGCAACGGTGGCAACGGTGCCGGAGGTGGTATCGGTGGTGCCGGCGGCACTGCCGGGACCGGCGGGACCGACGGTGTCGACGGCAACGGTGGCAGCGGCGGCAACGGCGGCGATGGCGGCAACGGAGCTGACGGCGTTGGAGCGCCGGGTGGTGTCGGCGGCACTGGCGGCACCGGTGCCGGCGGCGGCGCTGCCGGTGGCGGTACTGGCACTCCGGGTGCCAACGGTGTCAACGGCCAGAACGGCGCCAACGGCCAGGAGATCGGTCTGCCGTAGTAGTTCGGATATTGCGCAAGAAACGCCCCGCACACCGTGCGGGGCGTTTCTTGTTGCCAGAGGCATTCCCGCACAACGTCTTTCGCGCGTCGCCCCACCGGTGAAATCGACGGTGGCTGAAGTGGGCAGCACTCCGCGGAGGCCCAGAAGAACTCGCGCCAGAACAGCGTTCCGTGTTCGAAAAATGCCTGCCCTGCAATACAATCAGTGGCTATGTGGACGACGTCGAACGGATACACCCGGGCCCTCGCCAGCGTTGCGACCGCGGGTGCGGTCGCGTTTGCGGCCAGCGGCGTGACAGCGATGCCGGCCGCGGCGCTGCCCGGCCCGCTGCCGTCCGCGACGGTCGTCGCCCCGGTCGAATTGACTGCGCTGAGCGGCGATTCCAGCCTGATGGACATCATCGGCACCTTGACCGGACTGAACTGGATCATCCCGCTTCTGGACAACCCGGACTATCCCTGGTTCCCCTTCGTCATCTCTCTTGAGGCGCTCGGCGAGCTGTTCGTGATCATCCCGGTGACCCTGGTGATCGGTACGCCGCTGCTCCTGCTGACCGAGGGCTGGCAAGGCATTCAGGACACCTTCACACTGCTGGGAACCGCCGTCGACGCGGTGCAGACCCTGTTCGACGAACTGGTGGACTGGTACCAGACCCGCAACTGGTTCACCGGGCAACTGCTCGACACCGGGTCCAGTGAAGCGGTCGCCGTGGCCGGTTGGGCCGACCTGTTCCACACGGGCGGCGTCGAAGACGTCGTTGTCCCGGTGAGTCTCGACGACGCGTTCACCGTGGGCGCTGTCGATGCCGGGCTGCCGGTGGACGGCTTCGACGCCGTGCTCACCGACTTCGGACTGGGCGACCTGGTCGCCTGATCCGTGCGGCCGCTGGCCCCGCTGGCTACTTGCGCTCAGCCGGGGTGAAGACAAGCACATCCCCTAAAGGCATGACAGTGCTGTCCAGCTGAGGCAACGGCGGCCCGGTCGAAAGGCCAGGCCGCCGTGGCGTTTTCGGCGCCCACGCCGTCACTGATTCGCACGCCGGCGCCGCCACGCGGCCGGCGTCCGTAGTCGTGGACCGTGCCCCACGGCCGGTCGAGCCGCCGATGACCGACGCAGTACCGCACTGGACGCCGTGGATCACGGGGGCCGTGCCGGTCCAGCTACCCTCCCGCCTCTCGCGTGCGGTCAGGAAAACGCGCATTATCCACTGGTAGGAAGGCGGCCGCACGCAAACAAGGAGTCTTATCCCAGAGTCGTTAGCAACCCGGGTAAAACCGCACATGTCCACCTGTTCCCGACCCCCGCGTCTCTGCATAACCCTCCTTTTACCTGCACAATAGTCCTCACAATAAGACTTCTTGCTACGAATACATGCAGGTCAGAGGCGTGGCGCCCGAAGAGCGGCCGCAAGTTGATTCGCCAAAATTGGTTCCTAAATTCCAATATCTCTGTTAACTTAACGCGAGCTAAGTAATTAGCGTCAGTGTCAACCGTCAAGGGCTAATCTGCCTGAGGAGATCTCATGTCACACCGCTCTACTGCCAAGACAACAAAAAGCCGACTCAGCGCCGCAGTGGGCGCCACCAGCGCAGTGGGTGCGTTCCTGGCGTTCGGCATGACGCCGCTCACGGCGGCACCAGCCAGTGCCGATTTCGAGGACTTCTTCGGGGATCTGTTCAGCTGGATCGAGACCCCCGCGGCGGACACGTCCGGGCTTGGCTGGCTTGGTTTCGACGCGTTCGGCGGCGACCTGGCCGGCTCGGCGGCGTCCGCCGATCCGCTCCAAGCCCTCAACGAGCTGGTGGCCAACTCGATCAACATGATCATCTACCAGCCGCTGTATGACGTCGGTCAGCTCTTGATCGGCGTTGGCCTGCGCCTGGACGGCATCTTCGACAATGGCGCCGACGCCTACGTCAGCTTCGACGCCGACGGCGACCTGATCTACCACGCGGCGAGCGCCGGTGGATTCCTCTTCGGTGACGGCGGCGCAGGCGGATTCGTCGACGCCGACGGCGACGTGCTCGGCGCCAACGGCGCGGTCCTGCTCGACGCTGACGGCAACGACGTCACCCTGGCCGACATCGAGAACGGTACCTATAGCTTCGCTGCCGGTTCGACGTTCACCCTCGACGGCGGCAATGCCGGCATGCTCGGCAACGGCGGCGACGGCGGCAGCGGCATCGGTCTCGGACTGGTCGGCGGCAACGGCGGTGACGGCGGCTCTCTCCTCGGCAACGGTGGTGACGGCGGCGCCGGCGCCTTCGGTGTCAACGGAATCGGGGCGGCCGGCACCGACGGTTTGGTGGGCGGCTTCGGCGGCGCCGGTGGTTTCTTCTTCGGTAACGGCGGCAATGGTGGTACCGGCGGCAACGGCGGCAACGGTGCCGCCGGCACCAACGGCAACGTGGGCGCGGCCGGGCTGAGCCCGGCCGGCGGGACCGGAGCCGATGGCGCCGACGGCGGCAACGGCACCGACGGCACGGACGGCTTCGCCGGTGGTAATGGCGCCGTCGGCGGTAACGGTGGGGCTGCGGGCCTGTTCGGTAACTCCGGTGCCGGCGGCAACGGCGGCGTCGGTGGCAACGGTGGCGTCGGCGGTAATGGCGGGAACGGCGGCGCCGGCGGCAACGGCGATGTCAACAACGGGCCGGAGATCGTGCCCACCGCACTCATTCCCGCGAGCGATCCGGGCGGCAACGGGGGCGCCGGCGGTAGCGGCGGTAACGCCGGCTCGGGCGGTGCCGCGGGTGCCGGTGGCGCCGGCGGCAACGGTGGTGCTGGTGGGTTCTTCGGCGTGCACCCCTCGGGTGCCGCGGGCAGCGGCGGCGCCGGTGGCGTCGGTGGTGGTTCCGGTCTGGCCGGCAACGGGGGCGCGGGCGGCAACGGCGGCGCCGGCGGTGGCACCGCGTCGGAATTCACCACCGAAGCGGTCGGTGATGAGATTGTCGGCGGCGGGGCCGGCGGCGCAGGTGGGGCCGGCGGCGATCTCGGTGCGGTCGGCGCCGGCGGCGCGGGCGGCGCGGCCGGTACCAGCGCCGGTCTGTTCGCCGGTGCCCCCGGTACCGCGGGTGCGGATGGCGCCGCCGGCTCGCTGCCGGACACGGTGTCGGGCAACGGTGGTGACGGTGGTGCCGGGGGTGCCGGTATCGGTGGCACGGGCGTGTCCGGCGGTAACGGCGGCGCCGGCGGTAACGCCGGCAGTCATGGCAACGGCGGCAACGGCGGCGTTGGCGGCAACGGCGACCAGGGCGCGTCCGGTTTTGACAGTCAGGAGCCGGGCACGGCCGGCGGCGACGGCGCCGTCGGCGGCAACGGCGGAGCCGGGGGTGTCGGCGGTAACGGCGGTTCGGTCTCGGGCAATGGCGGTAACGGTGGCGCCGGCGGGGTCGGCGGCACCGGCGGCGACGGCGGACGCGGCGCGGACTCGGATGACTCGAGCGTGGCGGGTGGCGCCGGCGGCAACGCCGGCGACGGTGGTCAGGGCGGTATCGGCGGCAACGGCGGTTCGGCGACCAACGGCAACGGCGGCAACGGTGGCAACAGCGGCAACGGTGGCGACGGCGGCGTCGGCGGCGTAGGTGGTTCCGGTGCCAATGACATCGACTCCGAGCTTCTCAACGGCGGCGCAGCGGGTGCCGGTGGCAACGGCGGCAACGGTGGAGCGCCCGGCGCCACGGCCGGAACCGGCGGCACAGGTGGCGGCGACGGCCACACTGACGGCACCGACGGCAGCCTCGGCCAGATCGGCAACGGTGGTGACGGCGGCGTCGGCGGGCTCGGCGGCAACGCGGCGACCGGCGAGGCCGGCGTCTTCCTCGGCAACGGTCTGAGCCCGGCCAACCCCGATGCGACGGGTGTGGGCGGTTCCGGTGGCCGGGGCGGCAACGGCGGTACCGGCTTCCAGGCCGGCAACGGCGGGTCCGGTGGTGGCGGCGGCCAGGGTGTCTACGGTGGCACCGGTGGTGCCGGGGGCGCTGGCGGCGCGGTGACCAGTACCGCTGACGGCGGCAACAACACCGGCGGCAACGGTGGCACCGGTGGGGCCGGTGGCGACGGCTCCGGTCACGGCGGCTACGGCGGCCAGGGTGGCGCAGGCGCCAACGCGACCGGAGACCAGACCGCCGGCAACGGCGGCAGCGGCGGCAACGGCGGTAACACCACCGGCCAGGGCAACACCGGCGAGTTCGGGACACTGGCCGGCGGGCACGGCGGCAATGGCGGAGCCGGCGGCACCGCCGAGGACGGCCAGGCCGGCAACGGCGGTAGTGGCGGCAACGGCGGCACCGGCGCACCGGTGGCTGGCGAGCTACCCGGCGTGGGGTTGAGCACCGGCGGCTCCGGTGGCACCGGCGGTGACGGGGGTGCCGCCAGCGGTGCCGGCAACGGCGGAAACGGCGGCACCGGTGGCAACGGCAACACCGGGAGCTTCACCGGCGGCCACGGCGGCACCGGCGGTAACGGCGGCACCTCCGGCACCGGCACGGCCGGCAACGGCGGCGCCGGCGGCGCGGGCGCCAACGGGGCCGGGATCGGCGACGGCGCGACCGGCGGTAATGGCGGCAACGGCGGTGCCGGCGGGGTGGCCGACGGCCAGACCGCGGGTCAGGGCGGTGGCGGCGGTGGTGGCGGCGGCGGTGCCATCGTCGCCGGCACCAGCGGCGGCACGGTGACCGACAGCACCGCCACCGGCGGCAACGGCGGCGACGGTGGTGCGGGCAGCACGACCGGGGTCGGCGGCAATGGCGGCGCCGGTGGACTCGGCGCGGTCGTCGCGGACGGGGCGGGCAGCACCATCGACGGCGGCCACATCGCCGGGGGTGACGGCGGTGCCGGCGGTGCGAACGGGGTCAACGGCGAGGACGGTGCCGACAACGTGCTGGAGGCTACCGGCGGCGGCACCATCAGCAACGTCACCGTGACCAACGGCCAGAACAACGGTGACTTCGTCGGCGGTGGCGCTTCGGTGGTCGCCACCGGCGGCGGCAGCATCTCCGACAGCACCGTCACCGGCGGAAACGCGAGCGACACCGCCAACGGTGGGGACGCCGGCCTGAACGCCATCGGCAAGGGCAGCTCGATCACCGGCAGCCATGCCACCGGTGGCAACGGGGGTGCGAACGACGGCAGCACCGGCGCGACGGGTGGCGACGGAGGCAGCGGCGTCATCAACGCCACCGACGGCGCCATCGTCACGGACACCACCGTCACCGGTGGGGCCGGTGGCGCCGGCAGCAACGGCGGCCAGGGCGGCCAGGGCGGTTTCGGTCTGGCTGACGCCACCGGCTCGGGCAGCACCATCACCGGCACGGCCACCGGCGGCACGGGCGGCGCCGGCGTCAACGGCATCGGCGGTGACGGCGGGAGCGGCCAACTGATGGTCGACGGCGCCGGGGGCAGCATCGGCGGTGGCGGCAATGACGCGATCGCTCAGGGCGGCAACGGCGGTATCGGCACCGACGGCGGCGTCGGCGGCAACGGCTCCTGGGGCGAGCTGGAGTCCGGCGAGATCGGCTACGGCGCCGTCGGCGGCAACTCCTACGGCACCTCCACCGGCGGTGACGGCGGCAACGCCACCGGTGAAGGCAGCCACGGCGGCAACGGCGGAAGCTCTGACATTCAGAGTTCCAAGACCACCGATGGTGGCACCTTGGGCGGCCCGGGCGGAACGGCCAGTGGCACCTCTACGGGCGGCAACGGTGGCGACGCCACCGGCGGGGGCCAGGGCGGTGACGGCGGAAAGGCCAGCATCGCCACCGGCGGCGACCCGGACAATATCGCCAATGGAACGGCGTCCGGCGGCAAGGGCGGCGACGGTCTCGACGGCGGCACCGGCGGCAAGGCCGGCTCGAGTCGGCTCGACGCCTTTGGCAACGACGGCGCGGGCACCCCGTCCACGGCCACCAACGGCACCGCGACCGGCGGCAACGGCGGGAGCGGTACCGGGGCCAACGCCACCGGCGGCAACGGCACCGACGGCAACATCGTCAACCAGGGCGGCGCCCAGTCCGACGGTCAGACCGCGACCGGCACCAACGGGGCGAACAACCCGGCCACTCCGTAGCCCAGAGGCGAAAAGCCCCGGCTCTGCCCGCCTTTGGCGGCGCAGGGTCGGGGCCTTTTCCCGCTATACCCAGTACGCCACCCGCGCCCGGTACTGGCGCAGCACCAATGCGGCCACCGACCAGCCGACCACGGTCAGCACCAGCACCACCGCCCAGTGCCGCAGCGGCTGATGCGCCCCCAGCAGCGGCAGCCGCACCAGGTCCAGGTAGTGCATCAGCGGGTTGAACTCCACCACCGCAGTCCAGCGCGACGCGCCCTGCGCACGCAGGGTGTCGTAGTTCCAGATGATCGGCGTCATCAAGAACAGCAGCTGCACCACCGAGAACAACAGCGGGGCGATATCGCGGTAGCGGGTGGCCAGAATCCCGAAGCACAGCGACACCCACACGCAGTTCAGCGCGATCAGGAGTAATGCCGGGATCACCGAAAGGTCGGCCCACGACCAGGGTTTCGGGAAGATCAGCGCGATCGGTATATAGATGACGATGTTGTGGGCGAACAGGATCATCTGGCGCCACACCAGCCGGTAGACGTGCACGCTCAACGGGGTCGGCAACTGCTTGATCAGCCCCTCGTTGGCGACGAACACGTCGGCGCCTTCCAGGATCGCGGCGTTGAGCAGGTTCCACACGATCAGCCCGAGCGTCACGTACGGCAGGTGCACCGACAGGTCGAGGTGGAACAGCTTGGAGTACAGCCCACCCATCGCCACCGCGGTGGTGGCGGTGCCGATGGTGATCCAGAACGGGCCCAGCACGCTGCGCCGGTAACGCTGCTTGATGTCCTGCCAGCCCAGGTGCAGCCACAGCTCGCGGCGGCTGAACCCGTCCACCAGATCGGCCCGCGCCCGCGCGAAACTCTTGGACTCCGCGGCCACGTCGGTGAAACTCATTGCTGCCCCTCGGGTTTGGCGAACTGTTCCCGGCGTCCCAGCCGGCGCAACCGGACCCACTCCAGCAGCCCGGCCGGATCGCGGCGCGACACCAGAAAGAACCAGCCGAACCGCAACCACTCCTGGATCAGCAGTCGCCGCATCCCCGGCTGGGCCATCAGGTAGCCCCGGTTGCGGTAGGTGAAATACCGCTTCGTCGCGTTGTCGGGGTATTGGGTGTGCATCCGGCCGGCCAGGATCGGCTTGAACTCCTCGGACCCGCACGGGTGCAGGTAGGCCGCGGTCAGGCACGTCCCGAACGGCAGGCCGGAGCGCACCAACCGCCGGTGCACCTCCACCTCGTCGCCGCGGATGAACAGCCGCAGATCCGGCACCCCGACCGCCTCCAGGGCATCCGCGGTGAACAGCGCCCCGTTGAACAGCGACGCGATGCCCGGCAGCAGGTCCTCACCCGCTGCGCCACTGTGCAATTCGCTGACCTCGCGCCGCCACACCAGCCCGCGCCGCAGCGGGAAGGCCAGCCGGGACGGGTCGTCGATGTTGCACACCATCGGCGACACCTCGGCCAGCCGGTGCTTGGCGGCGCACGCCAGCAGCGCCGCCAGCACGCCGGAGTCGGCGGGGCGCCCGTCGTCATCGGCCAGCCATACCCAATCCGCGCCGGCGGCCAGGGCGTGCAGCATTCCTAATGCGAA
Organism: Mycobacterium sp. UM_Kg27; assembly: GCF_000972905.1. NCBI lineage: Bacteria > Bacillati > Actinomycetota > Actinomycetes > Mycobacteriales > Mycobacteriaceae > Mycobacterium > Mycobacterium sp. UM_Kg27. The sequence goes on along the minus strand of NZ_JRMM01000161.1, from coordinate 986 downwards.
ACCGCCTGCACCACCCAGGTTTCTGCGCGACCCGAGGTAGGTCGACGGTACCGGCTGTCGGGCCACCAGGTCGCGCACCGCGGCGTCGTTATCGTTGTCGACGACGATCAGGTGGTCCGGCGCCCGGGTCTGGGTGGCCAGCGCCTTGAGTGACTCGGCCAGTTGCGCGACTCGGCGGTGGGTGACGACGACGGCGTAGACGGTTCCGGTCACGCCTTTTCCTCGGTTTGCGTCTCCGCCAGCACCTCGCGCACGTGCCGGGCGGCGTCCGGGCCCTCGTAGGCGCCGACCACTTCCTCGATCCCGCCGGTCATCCGGATGGTGCCGTGGTCGATCCACATCGCGGTCTTGCACAACCGCGCCAGGAATTCGTTGGAATGGCTGGCGAACACCAGGATTCCGGAGCGCTCCACCAGTTTCTGCAGCCTGGTCTGGGCCTTCTTCAAGAACTCGGCGTCCACTGCGCCGATACCTTCGTCGAGCAGCAGGATCTCCGGGTCGATGCTGGTGACCACACCCATCGCCAGGCGCACCCGCATGCCGGTGGAGTAGGTGCGCAGCGGCATCGCCAGATAGTCACCCAGCTCGGTGAATTCTGCGATCTCATCGACCTTGGCGGCCATCTGCTTGCGGGTCTGCCCGAGGAACAGCCCGCGGATGATGATGTTCTCGAAACCGGAGATCTCGGGGTCCATGCCCACCCCCAGGTCGAACACCGGCGCCACCCGGCCCACCACCGAGGCCGACCCGCGGGTCGGCTCGTAGATGCCCGAAAGCAGCCGCAACAGCGTGGATTTACCGGCGCCGTTGTGCCCGACCAGGCCCACGCGATCACCCAGCGACAGTGACATGGTGATGTCGCGCAGCGCTTCGACCACCACCACATTGGAGCTGTTGCGTCCGATCGCCCCGCCGGCTTTGCCGAGAAACGCCTTCTTCAGCGACCGTGACTTGGCTGTCTCTTATACACATCTGACGCTGCCGAC
>NZ_JRMM01000160.1:0-9172 GCF_000972905.1 Mycobacterium sp. UM_Kg27 | reverse complement strand
GATGTGTATAAGAGACAGTTTCCACACCTATGACCACCGCACCGGGCTCAAGCCGTCCCGGGTAACGGGCCGCAACGTCTCCCCCGAACAGAAGGCGCCGTACGACCCGCAGCGCGCCGACGCCGCGATCGATGCCCACGTCGCCGATTTCGTCGACGTGGTCCGGGGCAGGCTGCGGTCCGAGTCCGAGCGGATCGGCCGACCGGCCCACGTGGTCGCCGCGTTCGACACCGAGTTGTTCGGCCACTGGTGGTACGAGGGACCGACCTGGCTGGCTCGGGTGTTGCGGGCACTGCCCGAAGCGGGGGTTCGCGTCGGCACGCTCTCAGATGCCATCCACGCGGGCTTCGTCGGCGACGCCGTAGAACTGCCGCCCAGCTCGTGGGGGTCCGGCAAGGACTGGCGGGTGTGGTCCGGTGAGAAGGTCGCCGACCTGGTGCAGCTGAACGCCGAGGTGACCGAGACCGCTCTGGGCGCCGTCGACAAGGCCCTGGCCCAGACCGCGGCGCCGTCGGGCCCCACCCCGCGCGACCGGGTCGCCGACCAGATCCTGCGCGAGGCGCTGCTGACGGTCTCGAGCGACTGGCCCTTCATGGTCAGCAAGGACTCCGCCGCCGACTACGCCCGCTACCGCGCGCAGCTGCACGCGCACGCCACCCGGGAGATCGCCGACGCACTGGCCGGCGGCCACCGAGACACCGCACAGCGCCTGGCCGACGGCTGGAATAAGGCCGACGGCCTGTTCGGCGCCCTGGATGCCCGTAGGCTGCCACGGTGACCCCCCACCTCCGGACCTCGCACCACCACGGTGCGCGTCAGAACGGAACCGCCGCGTGAAGATCCTGATGGTGTCGTGGGAATACCCGCCGGTGGTGATCGGCGGGTTGGGTCGGCATGTCCACCACCTGTCGACCGCGCTGGCCGCTGCCGGGCACGACGTGGTTGTGCTGTGCCGGCGCCCCTATGGCACCGACCCGAGTACGCACCCGTCGTCCGACGAGATCAGCGAGGGCGTGCGGGTGGTCGCCGCGGCCCAAGACCCGCACGAGTTCTCCTTCGGCGAAGACATGATGGCCTGGACACTGGCGATGGGCCATTCCATGGTCCGCGCCGGACTGTCGCTGAAGGTCGACGGCGGCCAGAGCGTGTGGCGCCCCGATCTGGTGCATGCCCACGACTGGCTGGTTGCACACCCGGCGATCGCACTCGCTGAATTCTATGATGTGCCTTTGGTTTCCACGATCCACGCCACCGAGGCCGGGCGTCACTCCGGCTGGGTCTCGGGAGCGTTGAGTCGTCAGGTGCACGCGGTGGAGTCGTGGCTGGTCCGCGAATCCGATTCGCTGATCACCTGTTCGGCCTCAATGCGCGATGAGATCACCGACCTGTTCGGTCCCGGACTCGCCGAAACCACGGTGATCCGCAACGGCATCGACGCCGCACGGTGGCCGTTCGCCCCCCGACAGTCTCGTAGCGGCCCGCCGGAGATTCTGTTCGTCGGGCGACTCGAATACGAGAAGGGCGTGCACGACATCATCGCGGCCCTGCCGCGGATCCGGCGCGCCCACCCCGGAGCCACGCTGACCATCGCCGGTGACGGCACCCAGCAGGACTGGCTGGTCGAGTGCGCCCGAAAGAACCGGGTGTTCAAGGCAACCCGGTTCATCGGCCGGGTCGACCACGACGAACTGTTGGCACTGTTGCACCGGGCCGACGCCGCGGCGCTGCCGAGTCACTACGAACCGTTCGGCCTGGCGGCACTGGAAGCCGCTGCCGCCGGAACCCCACTGGTGGTCGCCAACGTGGGCGGTTTGGGCGAGGCGGTGATCAACGGCGAAACCGGTATGTCCTGCCCGCCGCGCGATGTGCCGGCCCTGGCCTCGGCGGTGTGTCACGTGCTCGACGACCCGGCTGCCGCCCAGCGCCGCGCCGTCGCCGCCCGCGAGCGGCTCAGCTCGGACTTCGATTGGCACACCGTCGCCGACGAGACCGCCCAGGTGTACCTGGCGGCCAAACGCCGCTTGCGGGAACCGCAGCCACGCCGGCCGATCATCGAGCACGCACTGCCCGACCGGTAGCCCTGGCCGGATGAAGAGTCGCGCCGCGATCCTGCGAACCTACGGTGGCCCCTGGTCGGTCGAGGAGTTCGAACTGGATCCGCCGCGTGCCGGGGAGGTCTTGGTCCGCATGGCCGCGGCGGGCCTGTGCCATTCCGACGAGCACATCCGGCAAGGTCACCTGGCCCCGCCGGGGCAGAGCGCTCCCGCTGCGCCGACCATCGGAGGACACGAGGGCTCCGGGACGGTCGTACAGGTCGGTGACGGCGTCACGGGGCTGTCCCCCGGCGATCACGTGGTGACCTCATTCGTCGCGGTCTGCGGTCAATGTCATTGGTGTTCTTCGGGCATGGAGTACATCTGTGACGCCGGAGCGGGAACCATGCTGCCCGGAATGCCCACCGACGGCACCTTCCGCCACCATGGCGCCGACGGCCGGGATCTGGCTCATGTCTCCAAGATCGGCGCGTTCGCCGAACACACCGTGGTCTCGGCCGCCTCGCTGGTCAAGATCGATCCGCACTTGCCGCTGGTACCCGCGGCCCTGCTGGCGTGCGCGGTGCCGACGGGGTACGGCTCGGCGGCGTATCGCGCCGGTGTGCGCGGCGGCGAGACCGTCGTGGTCATCGGGGTGGGCGGCATCGGCACCGCCGCCGTCCAGGGGGCCCGCATCAACGGGGCCGTTCGGATCGTCGCGGTGGATCCCGTTGCCTTCAAGCGGGAATCGGCCCGCACTTTCGGTGCCACCCACACCGCCTCCAGCACCGCCGAGGCCTTCGAGATGCTCCGCGACCTGACCCGCGGGGTGATGGCCGACGCTGTCGTGGTGTCCCCCGCTGTGGTCACCGATTCCGATGTCGAGGAGGCCCTGCGGCTGACCCGTAAGGCCGGGATCTGTGTGCTGACCGGAATGGCGGTGCAGGGCACGCGGACCAGCATCGATCCCCAGGACATGATGCTGATGAACAAGACGCTGTGCGGCACCGTGTTCGGCTCCTGCAACCCGCGGACCGACATCCCGCTGTTGGCCACACTCTACGATGCGGGTCACCTGCAACTCGACGAGATGGTCACCAAGCGTTACCGGCTCGACGAGGTCAACCAGGCCTATGAAGACCTGGCCGGCGGCGAATTGATCAGGGGCGTCATCGACTTCGGCCTCTAGCTTCGGCTATCGGGTGGCGATAAGCCCTTCTAGGGTGCCCGATTCTCGCCACGCGGCCAGGATGTCGGCGTACTCGGTGGGGCTGCCGAAGAAGAAACTGTCCTGGCGCAACCGGGCGTTCGCCTGGCCCTCACGGTTGTAGTAGCCCGGCGTGCACGTCTCGCGCCGCCCGGCGATGACGTCGGATCGCTGCACCACGGCATCGACCCAGCTCTGTTCGGCGTCCTCGGCGGCCTCCAGGGCGGGCAGATTCTGCTGCAACGCGTGCGCGATCACCCACGCCACGTGCCGCGACTGGGTGTCGATCAGGTAGGGAAAGTTCACCGTGAACCCGGATTGGGCAATGCTTTCGATGAAGCAGTTCGGGAAGCCATGGGCGTGCAGGCCATGGAAGGTGCGCACGCCGTCGGCCCATTTCTGGGTCAGGGTCACGCCGTCGCGCCCGATGACTTCGAAACCCGTGCGCCGGCAATAGTCGGTGCCCACCTCGAACCCGGTCGCGAAAATCAGGCATTCCAACGGGTATTCGATGCCGTCGACTACCGCCCCGGCCGGGGTGATCTGTTCGACACCGCGGCCTTTCGTGTCGACCAGGGTGACGTTGTCGCGGTTGAAGGCCGGTAGGTATTCGTCGTGGAAGCAGGGCCGCTTGCAGTAGTAGCCGTACCATGGCTTGAGCGCCTCGGCGGTGGCCGGATCATTCACCAACGCATCGACGCGGCCGCGGATCTGCTCCATCTTGGCGAAGTCGGCCATCTCGGCGCGCACCGATTGGTCGACGGGGCCGTCTCCGCTGACGATCGGCATCTGCTTGGTCAGGCTGGTCCAGGCGTCGTCGACCAGGTCTTCGTCGGCCTGGCCGCCCGCGGTCAGGATCTGGAAGTTCTCCATCCGGCGCTGCTGCCACCCCGGCTCCAGCTCCGCTGCCCACTGCGGGTCGGTCGGCCGGTTGCCCCGTACGTCCACCGTCGACGGCGTGCGCTGAAAGACATAGAGATGCCCCGCCGCCTCGGCCAGTCGCGGCACGCACTGGATGGCGGTGGCACCGGTGCCGATGATCCCGATCCGCTTGTCGGCCAGCCGGTCCAGCCCCTCACCGGTGTAGTCGTAGTCCCAGCGACTGGTGTGGAAGGTGCGCCCGGCGAACTCGCCGATGCCCGGGATGCCCGGCAGCTTCGGCTTCTGCAGGTAGCCATTGGCCATCGACACGAATCGGGCCCGAAATGCGTCCCCCCGATTGGTCGCGATTATCCAGCGTGATGCCGTTGTTTCCCAACGTATTTCGGTGACCTCGGTCTGCAGGCAGGCATTGGAGTACAAGTCGTAGTGGTGGGCGATGCGCTGGCAGTGCGCGAAGATCTCCGGGCCCTTGGCGTATTTCTCGGTCGGCACGTAGCCAAGTTCCTCCAGCAACGGCATGTAGACGTAGGACTCGACGTCACAGGCGATACCGGGATACCGATTCCAGTACCAGGTGCCGCCGACGTCGGCGGCCTTGTCGATCAGCCGAATGCTTTCCACCCCGAGCTCGCGCAGCCGGGCACCGGTCAGCAGTCCGCCGAAGCCGGCTCCCACGATCGCGACGTCGACCTCATCGGACAGTGGTTCCCGGGTGAATCCGGCTTCAGCCCACGGGTCTTCGGCGAACCGGGCGAAGCGGCCCGCCACCTCGATGTACTGGTCGAGCCCGTCGCTGCGCAGGCGTCGTTGCCGTTCCCGGAGGTACTTGTCGCGCAAGGCATTCGGATCAAAGTCTGGCGACTGGAGACCCTGGATGTCGGTCACTGTCAGGCACCTCCGGAACGCCGCAAAGACAGCCCAGCAACCGGCTCAGCATATAATCAATCAGTTGATCATATCAATGAGCGACGAACAGCGTCCCCCGGATCAGGCGCTTCGCGGCGGCCAGCGCCGCCTGATAGGCCTCCGGAGATCCGGTCGCCGCCAATTCGGTCAGGCCGTAGACCAGGGCGTAGGTCACCTCGATCGCCGGCCGCGCCCCGCTGGCGTCGCGCGTATCGCCGTCATCGACGATCCCGGTGATGATGTCGCGCAGCGCTTCCAGGCCCCCGCTTCCGGTGTCGCCCGGATACACGGTGACGGCGTTCTGAGCACGAATCGCCCATTCGAACGCGGCGAGATCGGGATGCTCGCGCATGAGGTTGCCGGACTCGTCCAGCACGGCCTCGATCCGGTCGACCACCGTGCCGGGCCGCTCGGCGGCGCGCCGCAGTCGCGGCAGGGCGATCTCGGCGCGTGCGACGATCGCGGCGGCCACCAGATCGGCCTTGTTCGGAAAGTAGTTGTAGAGATTGGCGCTGGTAACACCTGCCGTGCGCGCGATCTGACGGATCGTGGTCCGTGCGTAACCCAATTCGGCCACGCACGCAATGGTGGCGGCGATGATCCGCTGACGGGTCTGGCCGCCGTCGGCGCCGACCGGGCGGCCCAGCTGCGGTGTCGACATAGACCCATCCTCGCAGCCGTCGACACCGGCGTCGGACAACCGGCGCAGTGTTGAACTGCCCGATCGCCGGCGGACTAACCTGAGGTGATCATGCCCCTGACGTCGACGCCGCGGGGTCGGCCGGCTGGAACCAGCAGCGAAGAGACCCGCCAGCGAATCATCAGCGCAGCGATCCGGCGTGTCGCAGAGGTGGGCCGTTCGGGTGCCACCATCCGCGAGATCGCCGCCGGCGCCGAGATGACCAGCGCCAGCCTGTACCACTACTTTCCGAACAAGGATGAGCTGATGGCGGCGACCGTGGCCGCCGCACGCGAGATCGCACTGCCCCGATTACATGCCGCAGCACAGCGCGGCGGCACCGTGGCGGATCGGCTTGCCGCAGTGCTTACCGAGGCCGACCGGCTGCGCCACGACCACCCCTATCTGGCCGCCTTCGAACGCGCTACCGACGGGGTCTCGCCGTTGCGCGACGTCATCGGCGAGATCGTCGACGAAGCGCAGCGCGGCGGTTCGCTGGCGACCGGTATCGACGGCGACGGCGCCGCGGCTGCCGTGTACGTGTTGACGCGCGGGTTGATCGAGCAGGCAGCGCGGCTGTCGCCGGACGTCTACCGTGCCACCCTGCGCTGCGCCGAAGATCTCATCCGCGGCACGCTGTTCTGAGCGGCTGCCGTGGGCCCTTTCAAGCGCTGGCCGCGGCAGCGATTCCGATATCCACCCATTCGGCGAGCTGATGCCGAGAACTGAGGTGTTCGCCGTCGACATGGACCCAGCCCCGCATGGTCCGTCCGCCCATCTCCATGGGCTGGGCGGCGGTGGTTCTCAGCAGCTGTTCGGCACGCGCGACACCCACGCGGACCAGCAGCCCGCCGGCCATCGCCGCGACGGCGATCTTGCCGGCGACCATGAATGCCAGCCCGCCGAACATCGCCTTCTCCAACACCGGTGGACCGTCGCCCGCGAATATCTCCCGCACGCGGGCCGCCAGCTGCGCGTCGTAGGCCACTACAACCCCACCAGATAGCGCACTCGGTGCGCGATAACCCGCCGCGACACCTCGGCATCGGGCACCAGCAGGTCGAACGCGTGCGGACACCCGGGGTACACATGCAGCTCGACGGGGACCCCCGCGGCGATCAGCCGGTGCGCGAAGGCGACATCCTCCGGCACGAAGATGTCCAGCCCGCCGACATCGAGGTACGTTGGCGGCAGGCCGGCCAGGTCGCCGGCTCGGGCCGGCGCGGCGTAACCGTCGGCGCCGCCGTTGCCCAGCAGCGCTGTCCAGCCGGTGACGTTGTCGTCGTAGCTCCAGGTGAGCAGGGTCGCGCCCGCGTCACCGGCCTCGCGGGTGCGGTCGTCGAGCATGGGATAAATCAACAGCTGGGCTGCGATCGCCGGTCCGCCCCGGTCGCGGGCCAGCAGGCCCACGCCTGCGGCCAGTCCCCCGCCGGCGCTGTCGCCCATCACGGCCAGCCGGGACGCGTCGACCCCCAGCTCGCCCGCGTGCTCGCTGAGCCAGCACAATGCCGCGTAGCAGTCCTGAAGCGGAGCCGGATGCGGGAATTCCGGGGCGACACGGTAATCCACCACCAGCATCGGCACCCCGGAAGCAGCGACATAGGCGCGCACCGCCGCGTCGTAGAGCGAACCCACGTGTCGCCAGTCCAGGATCATTCCGCCGCCGTGCAGATACAGCGCAGCGCTGCCGGGCTGAGTGGCGCCGGTTCGCCGGTACCAGCGCAACGGAAGCGTGCCCCCGTCGTAGGTCAGCGAAAACTCGTGGGTTTCTACGCCGGTGACCGGCGGCAGCGACGCCAGTACCTGATTGAAGGTATGCCCCACGTTGCACCGACGGGCAGCGACATTGCCGACCGGCGGCGGCGGCGCATCGTCGGCACCGTCGCGCATCGCCAGCAACGCCGCCAGCACCTGCGGATCAGGAGGCCCGGCCATCAGCGCTGCGCCCCAGACACCGCGGTAGCCACCACCTTGGTCTCGAGGTATTCCTCGAAGCCTGCCAATCCCATCTCCCGGCCGACCCCGGACTGCTTGTAGCCGCCGAACGGCACGTCGGCGGCGTACCACATGCCGCCGTTGACGTTGACTGTCCCGACACGCAGTCGCGACGCCATCCGGGCGGCGCGGTCTTCGGACCCGAACACCGTGGCGGACAAACCATACGGCGAGTCGTTGGCGATCCTCAGCGCATCGTCATCACCGTCGTGGGCGAGCACCACCAGCACCGGGCCGAAAATCTCTTCGCGGGCCACGCGGGCCTCGTTGGACAGGCCGGCGATCACCGTCGGCTCGATGTAGAAGCCCCGATCCAGGTCATCCGGTCGGCCGCCGCCACAGGCAAACGTCCCGCCTTCGGCGATCGCCAGATCAAGATAGGACTGCACCCGATCTCGCTGCTTCGCCGAGATCAACGGTCCACACAACGTTTTCGGATCATTGGGGTCGCCGACCGCGACCCCAGAAATCGCGGCAGCCACCGCATCAAGCGCCTCGCCGTAGCGTGCGCGGGGCACCAGCAGCCGGGTGGTCAGTGCGCATCCCTGGCCGGCGTGGATCGCTACCGTCGACGCGGCCGCCGTGCAGGCGGCGGACAGGTCGGCGTCATCGAGGACTACAAAGGCCGACTTTCCGCCGAGTTCCAGAAAAACCTTCTTGATGGTCTGTGCGGCAGCAGTCATCACCGAGCGCCCGGTCGCCGTCGAGCCGGTGAAGGAGACCACATCCACCCGAGGGTCCTCGGCGAGCCGGGCACCGATGCGGTGGTCGGACGCCGTGACGATGTTGACCACTCCCGGCGGAAAGTCAGTCTTCTCGACGATGATCCGACCGACTTCGGCAGCGCACCAAGGGGTGTCGGGTGCCGGTTTGAGGACGACGGTGTTGCCCGCCGCCAGCGCCGGCCCGATCTTGGCGAACGTGACCTGGTGCGGGAAGTTCCACGGCGTGATCGCTCCGACCACGCCGAACGGCTCCCGCACGACGGTCCGCGCGGTGGTGATGCCCATCGGGGCCGCCACCCCGAGATCCACCTGCCAGGGGTAGCTCTCCGCGGTGGCGGCCGGGAAACCCAGGTCATCGACGGGGGTCTGCAGCTGGCCTCGGTAGGTCAGCGACCGGGGCGCCCCGGCCTCGGCGATGGTGATCTCACGCAGCGTCTCGATCTCGTCGTTGAGCGCGTCGCGCAGCTGGCGCAGACAGTGCACTCGTAATGCGGTGTCGCGGCCCCAGTCCGAGGTGTCGAACGCCGCCCGGGCGGCGGCGATAGCGCGGTCGAGGTCGGCGGCATCGCCGTCGGCGGCCGCACCGATGGCTTCCTCGGTGGCCGGGTTGATGGTGTCAAAAGTGCCCGCGCCACCGGCAACCAGCGCGCCGTCGATCAGCAGCTGGGTCAGCACACCGGTCACAGTGCCTAGGCTAACGGCGCCACATCGGCATAAACAATCGATCTGTCTCTTATACACATCT
>NZ_JRMM01000159.1:0-9196 GCF_000972905.1 Mycobacterium sp. UM_Kg27 | reverse complement strand
TGTATAAGAGACAGCACCGAGATGGGCCGGCGCGAAGAGAAGGCCGGAGTGGGCATGATGATGCCCGACGCGCTGATCCCGCGATGGGGTACGGCCGAGGAGATGGCCGAGCTGTTCGCCTTCTGCGCCGGAGACAAGTGCGCCTATCTCACCGGCGCCGACATCCTCGCCGACGGGGGAGTGGTCGCCTCCATGCGGGAACGCGCCCGGGTGGCGGCGCAACCGCGCTGAGATTGCGCGCAGGGCTGTAGGCGTGTGCGCGATCACGACCCTGGCCGCAGTTTCACCGAGGTTCCGCGCACCGCCGAACTTGGGTAGCGTGCCGTTGAGGGGAAGGGAGCGCCGATGCACTACACCCGCACCGATCCCATCGCGGCCCAGCCCAGCGACGTCTGGGCCGTCCTGATCGATGTCGAGCATTGGCCGGACTGGACGGCGTCGATGCGTGAGATCACCCGGCTGGACTCCGGTCCGCTGCGAGTCGGCAGCACCGCCCGAGTCCGCCAACCCGCCGGCCGGCCGATGGTCTGGACCGTCACCGACCTGGTCCCCGAGCGGTCCTTCACCTGGACCGCGTCGGCGGCCGGTATCCGCTTCACCGGCTTTCATGAGCTGACGCCGACCGGGTCAGGGGTGCGGGCCGTGCTGACCTTTGCTGTGATCGGTCCGATGTCCTGGCTGGCCGGCCTGCTCGCCGGTGGCCGGATTCGTCGCTACGTCGACCTGGAGGCAGACGGGCTCAAGCGGCAGTCGGAAGAGCAAGCGGATCGCCGCCACTAGCACGCTCACAGACCCCGCGCAGTTAGCTGGGCCGCTGATTTGGTCGGTCGATTCGGGATGCGGAATGCGCCGAAGCAGCTAAGTTAACGGTTGACACGTGGCGGGGTGGGTGCTTACCGTGGACCAAACCTACGGGACCGTAGGTTGGCTGGGGGGCCAAGCGACAGCCCGCCTGTCGATCAGGGAGGGGACTAAAAAGCGATGGTAAATGTCCAGACGGCCTTGCTTCATGAGCTGGAGCCGATTGTCGAGCAGAACCTCAATCGGCACCTCAAGGCCGCCAAGCCGTGGCTGCCGCACGACTACGTGCCGTGGAGCAGGGGGCGCGACTTCGCGTTCCTCGGCGGCGAGGACTGGGTTCCCGAAGACTCACCGCTGGACCCGGTCGCCAAGGCCGCACTGCTGGTCAACTTGCTGACCGAGGACAATCTGCCGTCCTACCATCGCGAGATCGCCACCACCTTCAGCCGCGACGGCGCCTGGGGCACCTGGGTCGGCCAGTGGACCGCCGAGGAAGGCCGTCACAGCATCGCGCTGCGCGACTACCTCATCGTGACCCGCGGTATCGACCCGGTGAACCTGGAGAACATGCGGATGCAGCACACCGTCGCGGGCTATGACGCCGGCGGCAAGTCAGCGCTGCAGGTGCTGGCGTACGTTTCGTTCCAGGAACTCGCCACCCGGGTGTCGCACCGCAACACCGGCAAGGCCTCCGGATGCCCCCTCGCCGACCAGTTGCTGGCCCGGGTCGCTCTCGACGAGAACCTGCACATGGTGTTCTACCGCAACCTGATGCAGGCGGCCCTGGACATCGCCCCGGACGAGGCGATGTGCGCGATCCGCGACGAGGTGCTCGGCTTCGCGATGCCCGGGATGAACATGCCCGGTTTCCAGGAGAACGCGATCCTGATCGCCAAGGCCGGCATCTACGACCTGCGCATCCACCACGACGACGTCATCCAGCCGGTGCTGCGCTTCTGGAAGATCCACGAGCGCAAAGACTTCGGCGCTGCGGGCGACGAGGCGCGCGAGCAGGTCATCGGCTTCATGAAGATGGTCGACGAGCGGGCCAAATACTACGAAGAGAAGGCCAAGGCGCGCGAGACCGTCTCCGCCTGATCCGGCTCGGCCTGCTAGCCCCGCTTGATCGAGGTGTAGTAGGTCGTGTCGGCCATCGACACCGAGTCGGCGCCCCGGGCGGGTGTCGGACGGTCGTGCTGCGTCAACAGCTCGGTCATGGACTGGCCGGTCGAGGTCCAGTTCATGGAGTCCAGGTAGTCGGCCACGTCGTTGCGCTCACCGTCGTATCCGAGCTCGGAGAACTCCAGGTCGAAGCCGTGCGCCCGCCATTTCTCGGTGGCGCTTCGCATCATTTCCCTGGCCTGCTCATGCTGGGCCGCCGAAATGTTGGGGATGGCCTCGGTGGCCAGTCGGCTGCCGTCGGCGCTCAGTGCGGTGATGTTGTCCAGCAACCGGTCCTGTGCCTCCGGCGGGAGATAGCCGAGCAGTCCCTCAGCGATCCACGCGGTGGGCTGGGTGCGGTCGAACCCCGCGTCGATCAAGGCGGCAGGCCAGTCATCGCGCAGATCGACGGCCACGCCGCGGCGATCGGCGGTCGGCTCGGCGCCCAGCTCGGCCAGCGTCGCGGTCTTGAATGCCAGCACCGCGGGCTGGTCGATCTCGAAGATGGTCATGCGGGCGGGCCATGTCAGTCGGTAGGCCCGCGCATCCAGGCCCGATGCCAAGATCACGGCCTGGCGGATGCCGGCCTGGGTGGCGTCGGCGAAGAACGCGTCGAAGAAGCGGGTGCGGACGGCCATCGCATCGGGCATCTGGCCGAGCTTCCAGCCGGACTCGTGGTCGTCGAGATCGGTGCCCGCCAGCTCGCCGGTTGCCCACTTGGTCAAGAAGTCGACGCCGACGGCGCGGACCAGCGGCTCGGCGAAGCGGTCGTCGATCAGGGGATTGTCGGCCTTGGTGGCGATCGCGCGGGCGGCGGCGACCATGGTCGCGGTCGCTCCCACGCTGGTGGCGAGGTCCCAGGTGTCGTTGTCGGTGCGTGCCATGAGCGCTCCTTGAAGTGATGGCCGGGGCGAGTTGCTCAGCCCAGCGATTAGTTAGTCCACTTAATAAACGCGGCGAACCGGCCGATGGTTCCCGTCCGCGGCCGATCCGTCGGTCAGCGCAACGTCAGGTAGATCAGCGCCATATTGAGTGACCCGATCACCACGGTGATCACCCAGCCGAGGGCCGCAGTCAGCGGCCTGTTGGCATCGGCACCCATCAGTGCCCGGTCGCCGGTCACCCGGATCAGCGGTACCAGCGCGAACGGGATGCCGAAGGACAACACCACCTGCGAGATCACCAGTGCCCGCGTGGGCTCGATTCCCCAAGCCAGGATGGCCAGCGCCGGGCCCAGCGTGATCAGCCGGCGCCAGAGCAGCGGAACCGAAACCCGCAACAGGCCCTGCATGATCATCGCGCCGGCATAGGCTCCCACCGACGTCGACGCCAATCCCGAGGCCAAGAGGCCGATAGCGAACAGCAGTGCGACCGTGGGGCCCAGGGTGTGGCCGACCGCGGCGTGCGCTCCTTCGATGGAATCGGCGTGGTCCACGCCGCGCAGACTATTGGCAGCCACCACCAGCATGGCCAGGTTCAACGTCCCGGCTACCAGCATCGCAAGGCCGACATCCCAGCGGGTCACCCGCAGCAGTCGCCGTCGTGCCGGACCAGGCTCGGGCCGGCCATGCCGGTCCCGGGCCAGCCCGGAGTGCAGGTACACCGCATGCGGCATGACGGTTGCGCCGAGGATCGCGGTGGCCAGCAGCACGCTTTCGGTGCCGTCGAAGCGGGGCAGCAGGCCGGCGACGACGTCGGCCGGTGGCGGCGGGGCGACTACCAGGCTGGCCAGGAATCCGATGGCGATGATGAGCAGCAGTCCGCTGGTCACCTGCTCGAAGATCCGCGGACCGCGCCGGTCGCCCACCGCCAGCAGGGCCATCGACACGGCGCCGGTGATCAGGCCGCCGAGCAGCAGCGGCAACCCGAAAATCAGGTTCAGCGCAATCGCTCCGCCCACCACCTCGGCGAGATCGGTGGCCATCGCGACCAATTCCGCCTGTAGCCAGTAAGCGATCCGGGCCGGTTTGCGGCTGTGGGCGCCGATCACCTCCGGCAGTGAGCGCCCGGTCACCAAACCGAGCTTGGCCGACAGGTACTGCACCAACCCGGCCATGACGTTGGCCGTGACGATGACCCAGACCAGCAGGAAGCCGAATTTGGCTCCCGCGCTGACGTTGGCGGCGACGTTACCCGGGTCGACGTAGGCGATGGCGGCGACGAAAGCCGGGCCGAGCAACGCCCAGCCCGGCTTCAGCCCCGCCGCGGCGTCCTGGGCCACCGGCACCCTTTCGATCCGGATTCATGAACAGGAAAGTCAGGGTAGCCGGAATCTCACCGTCCGGGGGTGGTCACGACGTCGCGGTGGATCAGCCGGCCTGGTACAGACCACGCCCGGTGATCAGCGGCAGGTCCAGCGTGGTCCGAATGCCCGGCTCGGCCGCAACCACCGCCGGAACGGCGTTGACCACCCGCATCGCGGTGGCCACCAGGCCGGCGTGGTTGTGGTCGCCATTGGGGCTGGACAGGCACAGGTCCAGCGCATACGACGGCTCACCGGTGACCTCGACGCGGTAGGACCCGCCCGGCTGGGCCGGCTGCGGCCACTCCGGACACAGGTCCTCGCGCAGCCGGGTGACGTGCTCAAGAACCACCGCGGCCTTGCCGTCCACCATGCCGCGCACCTCGAACCGCAACGCGGCGGCCGTGCCCTCGGCGATGTCACCGGAAGAGATCGAGAAGTCCTCGGGCGCGGGCACCCGGATGTGGGACTGCTCCACCGAGTCGAGTTCCAGGCCCAGGCCGGCTGCGAGCTGGCGCACCACCGAACCCCACGCCAAGCTGAGCACACCCGGTTGCAGCAGCATCGGGGTCTCGTCCATCGACTTACCGAAGCCCATCACGTCGAACATGACGGCGGCGCTGTCGTAGGTGGCGTAGTCGACGATCTCCATGCAGCGGATCTGCTGAATGCTCTGGCACGTGCCGGCCAGCGCGAGCGGCAGCAGGTCGTTGGCAAAGCCCGGGTCGATGCCATTGATGAACAAGCTGGCGTTGCCGGCCTTGGCGGCGTCCTCGATCGGGGTCAGCATCTCGGCGGGGATGACGTTCCACGGATATTGCAGGAACACCGCGCTGCTGCCGACCACATTGATACCGGCTGCCAGGATGCGCTTGAAGTCCTCCAGCGCCTCGACGAGCCGATTGTCGGCCAGCGCGGTGTAGACCACGCAGTCGGGCTTGGTGTCGAGCACCTGCTGCAGGTCAGTCGTCGCGGTCACGCCGGTCGGCGTGTCTACTCCGGCCAGCTCTGCGGCGTCCTTGCCGGCCTTGGCGTCCGAGGACACCCACACCCCGGTCAGTTCGAACTCGCGGTTGGTGATCAGCGCTTTCAATGCGTGGACACCGACGTTGCCGGTGCCGATCTGGGCAACACGCAGTGTCATCGTTCGCCACTCCTCCTCATCGCTTCGCTCTGCATCGTCGTTGCGTTAGTCATAGGTCAGCAGTTCCTCACAGGTCCGGGACGGGCAGGTCAAGGTTCGGGAAGGTGATGCCGCCATCGACTTCGAGCACCTTGCCGGTCAGGTAGGCGCCGGCCGGGGAGGCCAGATACAGGGCGGCCGCCGCGATCTCCTCGGGGTCGCCCAGTCGACGCAGCGGCGTGGCCTTCTCCATCGGGGTGCGCAGCTCGTCGTTGGAAGCCACCACGTTCAGCGCCGACGTCATGATCGATCCCGGGGCAATACCGTTGACCCGGATCTTGGGGCACAGGTCGAGCGCGGCCAGCCGGGTGTAGTGGGCCAAGGCGGCCTTGGCCGTGCCGTAGGCGGCGAAGCCCCGCCCGGGCACCCGCCCCATGGTGGAGGTGATGTTGATGAACGAGCCGCCACCGGAGTGCTCCAGCATCAGTGGCACCGCGGCGATGGTCAGTGCGTGCGCCGTCGCCACGTTGAACGTGAACGCGTCCTTGAGGTCCTTGGTCGACGTGGTCAGCAAGGTGTTGGGCATCGTTCCGCCGACGTTGTTGACCACGATGTCGAGCCTGCCGAACGCCTCGACCGCTTCGGCGGCCAGCTTCGCCGTCTGCTCGGGATGGGCGAGATCGGCGACGACGACGTGGGCACGACGACCCGCCGCTCTGACCTGTTCAGCGACGGCCTCTAGTTCAGATTCGGTACGTGAGGCGATCACCACGTCGGCACCGGCCTCGGCGAACGCGACGGCAATGGCGGCGCCCAGGCCCCGCCCAGCTCCGGTAACTACAGCGGTTTGATTATCGATTCGGAATTTGTCGAGGATCACTTCGCCACGCTAACAAGGATCGACCACCAGCTGAACCCCTTTTTTGAAACACGTTCTAATTCAGTGTTTGGGGCACGTGTGACGGCGTTGGCCGCGCTAGATCACGACGTGCGGGAGGCGCTCTTCTTCGCCGGTGCCTTCTTGGCCGGTGCCTTCTTAGCGGGTGACTTCTTGGCGGGTGACTTCGGGGACCCCGATCGCTTCTTCACGCTGGCCTCCAGCTTGGCCAGTAGGTCGGAGACGTCCTCGGTGGCGTCCAGTTCGGCGGGACGCTCCTCGGGGGTGAACGCCTCGTCGCCTTCGAGTTTGGCCGCGATCAGCTCGTGCAACTGCTCCTGATAGGTGTCGTGGTAACGGTCCGGGTCGAAATCGTCGGCCATCGATTCCACTACTTGACCGGCCATCTTGAGTTCGGCCGGCTTGATCTCGACCTTGGTGTCCAGCGCGGGGAAGTCGGGGTCGCGGATCTCGTCCGGCCACAGCAGGGTATGCACCACCATCACGTCGCGCTTGGAGAAATCCTTGACCCGTAGCGCGGCCAGCCGGGTCTTGTTGCGCAGTGTGAAGTGCACGATCGCCACCCGGTCGGTGTCTGCCAGCGTCTTGGCCAGCAGCACATAGGATTTGATCGACTTCGACGCGGGCTCCAGAAAGTAGCTGCGGTCATACAGCATCGGGTCCAGATCAGCGGACGGAACGAACTCCAGAACGGCGATCTCATGGTCGCGCTCCTCGGGCAGGTTCGCGATGTCGTCGTCGGTGATGACCACCATCCTGCCGTCGTCGGACTCGTAGGCCCGCGCGATGTCGCCGTACTCCACGACTTCGCCGCACTCCTCGCACACTCGCCGGTAGCGGATTCGCCCGTGATCCTTGGCGTGCACCTGCCGGAACTTGATGTCGTGGTCTTCGGTGGCGCTGTAGACCTTCACCGGCACGTTGACCAGACCGAATGCGATCGAACCCTTCCAGATGGAACGCATGAGGCCAGTATGCCCACGCGAGAGTGCCGATAACCTGCTTTGGCGCGACGTAGGTTGGTCGCATGGTCGCTGAGTCCATCCAGACCCGGGTGAAGCTGACCAACGCCGACAAGGTGCTTTATCCCGCCACGGGCACCACCAAGGCCGAGGTCTACGACTACTACACCCGCATCGCCGAAGTGATGCTGCCGCACATCGCGGGACGCCCGGCGACGCGCAAGCGCTGGCCCAACGGTGTCGAGCAGGGGTCGTTCTTCGAAAAGCAACTGGCTTCCTCGGCGCCGGGCTGGTTGGCCCGCGCCGACATCCAACATCGCTCCGGGGTCACCACCTATCCGATCATCGAGGACCTCGACGGCCTGGCCTGGATCGCCCAGCAGGCCGCGCTGGAAGTTCATGTACCGCAGTGGCGTTTCGAGGCCGAGTGGACCCACGGCGGGAAGGTGCTCAAGCCCGGACTGGCGACGCGGCTGGTGTTCGATCTCGATCCGGGCGAGGGTGTGTCGATGAGTCAGCTCGCCGAGGTGGCGCGGGCCATCCGCGACCTGATCTGCGATCTGGGCCTGGAGACCTTTCCGCTCACCAGCGGTAGTAAGGGACTGCACATCTATGCGGCACTGGAGCGTCCGGTGAGCAGCTCCGGCGCCGTCGCGGTGGCCAAACGCGTTGCGCAACAGCTTGAAACCGCGATGCCCGAGCTGGTGACCGCGACCATGGCCAAGAAGCTGCGGACCGGCAAGGTCTTTCTCGACTGGAGTCAGAACAACGCGGCCAAGACCACCATCGCACCGTATTCGCTGCGCGGCCGTGACCATCCGACGGTCGCCGCTCCACGCACCTGGGCCGAGCTGGACGACCCGGACCTGCGGCAGTTGCGCTTCGATGAAGTGCTGGACCGCGTCGCCCGTGACGGCGACCTGTTGGCCGGCCTTGATGGCCCCCTGAAAGGCCAAGATCGCCTTGCCGTGTACCGGGCCAAACGTGACGCCGCCCGGACGCCCGAACCCGTTCCGGCCGCGGCACCGGCGCCGGGCGAGGGAAACAGTTTTGTCATCCAGGAGCATCACGCCCGCCGGCTGCACTACGACTTCCGGCTTGAGCGCGACGGGGTGTTGGTGAGCTGGGCGGTGCCCAAGAACCTTCCGGAGACGACGTCGGTCAACCATCTCGCGGTGCGCACCGAAGACCATCCGCTGGAGTACGGCAGCTTCGAAGGCACCATCCCCAAGGGGGAGTACGGCGCCGGCACCGTGAGCATCTGGGATTCGGGTACGTATGTGACCGAGAAGTTCGAAGACGGGCCCGACAAAGGGGAGGTGATCGTCGTGCTCGCCGGCAGCCGGATCTCCGGGCGATACGCACTGATCCGCACCGGGGGAGATCAGTGGCTGGCACACCGCATGAAAGATCAGCAGGCGTTTTCCTTCACCGAACTGACGCCGATGCTGGCCACCCATGGCTCGGTGGCCCGGCTGGCTCCGAGCCAGTGGGCCTTCGAAGGCAAATGGGACGGCTACCGGCTGCTGGTGGAGGCCGACCACGGTCGGCTGCGGCTGCGTGCCCGCAGCGGCCGCGACGTCACCGCCGAATATCCGCAGCTGCCGTTTCCCGCCGCCGACCTGGCCGAACATCACCTGGTGTTGGACGGCGAGCTGGTTGCGCTCGACGACGCCGGCGTCCCCAGCTTCGCCGCGATGCAGAACAATGCCCGCGCGGCCCGGTTACAGTTCTGGGCTTTCGACCTGCTCTATCTCGACGGCCGGCCGCTGCTGCGGGCGGCCTACCGGGACCGTCGGCGTCTGCTGGAAACCCTCGCGCACGGAACTGATCTGGTGGTCCAGGACCTGCTGTATCCCGACGGGGCCAAGGCGCTGGAACAGTCGCTCAGTCTCGGCTGGGAGGGCGTGGTCGCCAAGAAGTGGGACTCGACCTACCAGCCGGGGCGCAGATCGTCGGCGTGGGTCAAGTCCAAGCACCTGTCTCTTATACACATCTCCGAGCCCACG
>NZ_JRMM01000158.1:0-9265 GCF_000972905.1 Mycobacterium sp. UM_Kg27 | reverse complement strand
GATGTGTATAAGAGACAGGGCCCCGTTCGATCAGCGACTCGACCCCGGACCGCACATCGGTCGCCACATCGGTGTGCGACAGGCGAGACTGCAGCTCGTACTTGCGGTTCTCGAAGTTCTTCCGGGCCCCTTCGGCGTCGCCGTCGGAGGAAGCGGCCACCAGCGCGTCGCCCAACGCCGACATGTAATTGGTGATCGCCGGAATCATCTCGGCGCGGTCGGCGACCAATCGGAGCTGATTGGCCTCGGTGAGTGCGTTGGAGATCCGCAGTCCGCCGAACAGCCCGGCCAGCGCCAACGGCAGCAACGCGATCGCCAGCACCTTCCAGCGCACCGGCCAGTTGCGCACCGACCATCGCGACGGACGTTTGACCGCCGCGGTTTCCGGCTTGTGGGCGTCCACGGCTGGTTCGGCTGACGCGTCAAAGGCCTGGTCCACCTCTTCCGGGTGGTCAAAGAGCGTCACCGGTCGGCGGCCGATTCGCCGACCGCTCGGCTGAAATTCACCGTCTGCGCCTCATTCATCGGACTCTCCGGGACATCGCACCCGCACAACGGGTTGCGGTGTGTTTCACGGCATAGCAATTCGACGAGTATGCCAGTCGCCCGCAGGACTGACCAGAATTTTTACTGAACAGAACACTTTCCGAGACCTGCGCGTGTCTTGACGAACTTCGGTCGAGCAAACAGGCCGCGGGCGATGGTCGACCCCATGATCGGGGACTCAGGCGCTTGGACATCCCCCTGGAGTACCCCTCCGGCACGCCGGCGTTCACCGCGTTCGGGCCGCGCGTTCCCGCCATGCGTCAGGCGCATCTGGCGCGACGCGGGCGGACTCCCCGTCAGCGGGATAGTCGCATACACCGCGGCGACCGGAGGCCGGTCGCTTCACGGCGTGCCGTCATACAAGGATGCTGTTGTGTTCAAAGTGATGTTCTATTCACCCCGCATCCCGCCCAACACCGGCAACGCGATTCGGATGGTGGCGGCGACCGGCGCGGAGCTTCATCTGGTGGAACCCATGGGTTTCGACCTGTCCGAACCAAAGCTGCGGCGGGCCGGCTTGGACTATCACGACCTGGCCTGGGTGCGCGTGCACTCGTCACTGCCGGCGGCGTGGGAGGCGCTGGGTGTATCGAATGGCGCCCGGGTGTTCGCCTTCACCGCCGGCGCCCACACCCCCTACACCGATGTGAGCTATGAGCCCGGTGACGTGCTGATGTTCGGTCCCGAACCCACCGGCCTGGACGAGGCGACGCTGGCCGACCCGCACATCACCGAGCGGGTGCGTATCCCGATGCTGGCCGGGCGGCGCTCACTGAACCTGTCGAACGCCGCCGCCGTCGCGGTCTACGAGGCGTGGCGCCAGCACGGGTTCGCCGACGGGGTGTGACCCGCTGCGCCCGGCTCCGCCGCGCTTGCGATCACCAAGTGTCGAAGTGCGCCACCTGCTCGGCCGGCAGTCGCTTGGCCGGCTTGAAGTCGGTGCCCAAGGTGTAGGCGATGGGGAACAGCCCGCCCTGGCTGTAGTTCTCGTACGGGATGCCGAGCACCTCGGCGGCCTGCTGCTCGCCGTCCCCGAGCAGGTGCAGGGTCGTCCAGCAGGAACCAAGTCCGCGGTTGCGCAACGCCAGGCAGTAGCTCCACGCAGCCGGGAACAACGACGCCCAGAACGATGCGCCGAACCCCAGCGACCCGGTCTCGGGCTTGCCTTCCAGGCACGGGATCATCAGCACCGGCACGTCCTGCAGGTTCTCGGCCAGATACCTGGCTGAGCCGCTGATGAACTCCATCCGCTCACTGCGCACGTCGCCCTCGCCGTAGTCAGGCTTCATCCGGTTCAGGTACGGCATGGCGTTCGTGCGGTAGATGTCGGCGAGCGCCTGCTTTTTGACCGGGTCGGTGACGAACATCCACTGCCAGCCCTGAGCGTTGGATCCGGTGGGTGCCTGCAGGGCGATCTCAAGGCACTCCATCAGCACCTCGCGGGGAACGGCCTTGTCAAGATCGAGGCGTTTGCGGACCGATCGCGTGGTGGTCAGGACTTCGTCGGCGGTCAAGTTGAGGGTCATGGATGGAGGTTACCGTCGGGCTTGCTTCGGCGGTCCAGCTTCGGCTCTCCTGCGCCGAGCCCCGCTGACCGCCGGGGTACTACCGAAAATCGCGGGAGCGCGAACTCACCGCCAGCTCAAGGGCGCCCAACCGATCGGCCAGCACGGTGATGGCCCCACTGGCGTTCTGCACCCGCCCGCGGATCAGCAACGCTGTCGCCGTCTGCGCCAGCCGGCGATGCCGCGTCCACACCCCGGGCGTACACAGCACATTGACCATCCCGGTCTCGTCTTCGATGTTGACGAACGTCACCCCGCGGGCAGTGGACGGCCGCTGCCGGTGGGTGACCGCCCCGGCCACCAGCACCCGGGTGCCGTCGGGAACCGCGGTCAGCCGCACCGCCGGAATCACCCCGAGCGCATCGAGATCGGCACGCAGGAACTGGGTCGGGAAGCTGTCGCAGGACACCCCGGTAGCCCATACATCGGCCGCCGACAACTCGATCTCACTCATCCCGGGCAACACCGGAGTATGCGTCGCAACCCCCACCCCCGGCAGCCGGTCCGGCCGCTGCCCCGCCGCAGCCCCGGCCGTCCACAGCGCCTCCCGGCGTGACACCCCGAAACCGGCGAATGCGCCGGCGGTTGCCAACGCCTCAGTCTGGGGAACTGAAAGCTGTACCCGCGCAGTCAGATCCAGCATCGAAGCAAATGGTCCGTAGGCCTCACGGTCGGCCACCAACCGCTCAGCGAGGTCGGTACCGATGCCACGGACAGCGCCCAGCCCCAGCCGGACCTGCGTGCCGGCTTCGGCCAGTGTGGCGTGCGCCAGGCTGGCGTTGACGTCCGGTCGGTGCACCACAACCCCGTGCCGGCGGGCGTCGGCGACCAGTGACTGCGGCGAATAGAAGCCCATCGGTTGGGCGCGGAGCAGCGCGGCGCAGAACGCCGCCGGGTAGTGCAGCTTGAACCAGGCCGAGTAGAACACCAGCGACGCGAAACTCATCGCGTGACTCTCCGGAAATCCGTAGTTGGCAAAGGCTTCCAGCTTCTCGTAGATCCGGTCCGCCACTTCGCCGGTGATGCCGTGACACTCCGCCATGCCGCTGTAGAACCGGTCACGCAATCGGCGCATCCGCTCCGGTGATCGTTTGGAGCCCATCGCGCGTCGCAACTGGTCGGCTTCGCCCGCGGTGAATCCGGCGCAGTCCACCGCCAGCGTCATCAGCTGTTCTTGAAACAGCGGGATTCCCAAGGTTTTCTCCAGGGCCCTCGCCATGCACGGATGCTCATAGGTCACCGGATCGATACCGTTGCGGCGGCGGATGTAGGGATGCACCGATCCGCCCTGGATCGGCCCGGGGCGGATCAGCGCCACCTCCACCACCAGGTCGTAGAACACCCGGGGGCGCAGCCGCGGCAGGGTGGCCATCTGCGCGCGCGACTCCACCTGGAACACTCCGACCGTGTCGGCGCGGGCCAGCATCTCGTACACCGCCGGCTCGGACAGATCGATCGCAGCCAAATCCACTTCGACGCCGCAATGCTGCGCCACCAGATCGATCGCGTAGTGCAATGCCGACAGCATTCCCAGCCCCAGCAGGTCGAACTTCACCAAACCTATTGCCGCGCAGTCGTCCTTGTCCCACTGCAGCACGCTTCGTCCAGGCATCCGGGCCCATTCCACCGGGCATACGTCGGCGATCGGGCGGTCACAGATCACCATGCCTCCGGAGTGGATGCCCAGATGCCGCGGCAGGTCGGCAACCTGGTCGGCCAGCTCGATCACCTGTTCGGGGATGCCGTGCAGATCGGAGTCCTCCCGGCCAGGCCGGCCCCATCGGCTCAGCTGCTTGCTCCAGGCGTCCTGTTGCCCCGGCGAATAGCCCAGCGCGCGGGCCATGTCCCGCACGGCGCTGCGACCCCGGTAGGTGATGACGTTGGCCACCTGGGCGGCGTGGTCTCGGCCGTATTTGTCGTAGACGTACTGGATCACCTTTTCCCGCTCATCCGATTCGATGTCGATATCGATGTCGGGTGGGCCATCGCGAGCCGGCGACAGAAAGCGTTCGAACAGCAGCCCGTTGGCCACCGGGTCCACCGCGGTGATCCCGAGGGCGTAGCAGACCGCGGAGTTGGCAGCCGATCCCCTGCCCTGACACAAGATGTCGCTGCGCCGACAGAACTGGGTGATGTCGTGCACCACCAGGAAATATCCGGAAAAACCCAGTTGAGCAATGACTTCCAGCTCGCGTTCGATCTGGGCGTAGGCATCCGGCATGCGCTCGGGCGGGCCGTAGCGCCCGACCGCGCCGGCCAGGGTGAGCTGCCGCAGCCAACTGTCCTCGGTGTGACCGTCTGGAACGGCAAACGGCGGCAGCCGGGGGGCGATCAGCGTCAACGGAAAAGCGCACCGCTCACCGAGTTCGGCCGCCCCCGGCACCGCCGTCGGATGTGCCGCGAACAATCGGGCCATCTCTGCGCCGGAGCGCAGATGCGAGCCGCCCAGCGGAGCCAGCCGGCCGGCGGCGGCGTCCAGTGACTGTCGGGCCCGCACCGCGCCCAGCGCCATTGCCAGCCGCCCCCGGTCCGGCCGGGCGAAATGCGCGCCGGTGGTGGCTACCAGCCCCACCCCGAACCGGGGCGCCAGGCCGGCCAGCGCCGCATTGCGTTCGTCGTCGCACGGATCGGAGTGCCGGGTCAGCTCCACGCTGACCCGCGCGGCCCCGAACCGGTCCACCAGGTCGGCCAGCGCGGCGGCGGCCGCATCCGGGCCCCCGGTGGCCAGCGCCTGGCGAACGTGGCCCTTACGGCAGCCGGTCAGGATGTGCCAGTGCCCGCCCGCCGCCTCGGTCAGCGCATCCAGATCGAAACGCGGCTTGCCCTTCTCGCCGGCCAGGTGCGCGGCGGCGATCTGCCGCGACAACCGCCGATAACCCTCCGGGCCGCGGGCCAGCACCAGTAGGTGCGGACCTGGTGGGTCCGGGTCATCAGTGCGCGCCACCCTCCCCAGCGACAACTCGGCGCCGAACACCGTGGCCATATCCAACTCGGCGGCCGCCTCGGCGAAGCGCACCACTCCGTACAGACCGTCGTGATCGGTCAGCGCGATCGCCCGCAGGCCCAGCCGGGCAGCCTCGGCAACCAGCTCCTGTGGGCTGCTGGCCCCGTCCAGAAAGCTGTACGCCGAGTGTGCGTGCAACTCGGCGTAGGGCACTACCCGCCCGGCTGGCCGGAGCGGCTCGACCTGCGGGGCCGGCGGGCCGTGCTCAGCAGACATACCGGCAGGAATACCGGTGTGACGAGGCTTACCATCGAGCACCCGCTCCATTTCCGCCCAGCTCGGCGGCCCGTTACCCCAGCCCATACCCTCCAATGTATCGAACATATGTGCGATAAAACCCTGGGTGGGTGCGAAAAAGAAGTTTGATGCACTAATCTGTGTCAGATTCCGGCACGATGCGAAAGGCCACTGCTTTCATGTTCGGCGCTGTCAGACGTGCGTGGTTGCCCCTACTCATCATCGCCGTTCTCGTGGTAGGGGGGTTCACGGTGCAGCGAGTCCGCGGTTTCTTCGGAGCCGACGACAGCGGCTCAGGGTCCACCCCGTTCGAGGACACCAAGCCGTTCCACCCCAAAGTCGTGGTCTACGACATCTTCAGCCCCGACGGCACCTACGCCGACATCAACTACCTGGACCTCGATGCCACGCCACAGCGGGTCGACGGCGCCGGCCTGCCGTGGTCGCTGACCCTGTCGACCACCAACCCGGCGGTGAGCCCCAACATCGTCGCCCAAGGTGACGGCACCACCATCGGCTGTCGGGTCACCATCGACGGCGAAGTCAAAGACGAACGCATCTCCAGCAGCCCCGTCAGCGCCCAGACCTTCTGCATTGTGAAATCCGCATGAGCAACCACACCAGCCACGACACCCCCACCGACACGCTGCCTGCCGCGCAACCACCCAAGCGCACCGGTATCCCGGCCTGGATCCGGCGGCTCGCTGTGCCCATCATCCTGGCCTGGGTGGCGCTCACGGTCCTGGTGAACGTCATCGTGCCGCAGCTCGATGAAGTCGGAAAGATGCGCGCGGTGTCGATGGCCCCCCGCGACGCTCCGTCGATGATCGCGATGATGCGCATCGGAAAGGTGTTCGACGAGTTCAAGTCGGACAGCTCGGGCATGGTCGTGATCGAAGGCGACCAGCCCCTGGGCGACGACGCGCACAAGTACTACGACCAGTTGGTCGCCAAGATGGAGGCCGACCCCACCCATATCGAGCACGTCCAGGACTTCTGGAGCGACCCGCTGACCGCAGCCGGATCCCAGAGCCCGGACGGCAAGGCCGCCTATGTTCAGGTGTATCTGGCCGGCAACATGGGCGAGACCCTGGCCAACGAGTCGGTCGAGGCCGTCCAGCAGATCATCGCCGACACCCCGGCCCCCGAGGGCGTACACGCCTACGTCACCGGCGGGGCCGCCCTCAACGCCGATCAGCACATCGCCGGCGACAAAAGCCTGAAACTCATCACCGCGCTGACGTTCGTGGTGATCATCACGATGCTGCTGAGTATCTACCGGTCCGTCGGCACCGTGCTGTTGGTGCTGGGCATGGTGGTCTTCTCGCTGAGCGCTGCCCGCGGCGTGGTGGCCGTGCTGGCCTACTACAACATCATCGGCCTGTCGACGTTCGCGGTGAATCTGCTGGTGACACTGGCTATCGCCGCCTCGACGGACTATGCGATCTTCCTGCTCGGCCGCTACCAGGAGGCCCGATCACTCGGCGAGGACAAGGAATCGGCCTTCCACACCATGTATCACGGCACCGCGCACGTGATCCTGGGTTCCGGGCTGACCATCGCCGGGGCGACCTTCTGCCTGCACTTCACCCGACTGCCCTATTTCCAGTCGCTGGGCGTCCCGCTGGCGATCGGCATGTTGGTCATTGTGGTGGCCGCTCTCACCTTCGGTTCCGCGGTGGTCACGGTGGCCAGCCGCTTCGGCATGCTGGAGCCCAAGCGTGCGATGCGGATCCGCACCTGGCGGCGCATCGGCACGCTGATCGTGCGCTGGCCGGGGCCGGTGCTGGTGGCCACCACCGCGGTCTGCCTGGTCGGGCTGCTCACGCTGCCTGGGTACCAGACCAACTACAACGACCGGGAGTACCTGCCGGACTACGTGCCGGCCAACATCGGCTACGCCGCCGCCGACCGGCACTTCTCCCAGGCCCGGATGAGCCCGGAACTGCTGATGATCGAGACCGACCACGACCTGCGCAATCCGGCCGACTTCCTGGTGATCAACCGGATCGCCAAGCGGGTGTTCGAGGTCCCCGGCGTCGGGCGGGTGCAGACCATCACCCGCCCACTGGGCACGCCGATCGAACACACCACGATCCCGTTCGCGATCAGCATGCAGGGCACCACCCAGCAACTGAACATGAAGTACCAGCTCGACAGCATGAAGAACATGCTCAAGATGGGCGAGGACATGCAGGTCTCGATCGACAGCATGAAGCAGATGCTCGAGGTCACCCGCGCGATGTCGGAGACCACGCACAGCATGGACCTCAAGATGCACCACATGCTCGACGACATCCAGAAGATGCGCGACTCGATCGCGGACTTCGACGACATGTGGCGCCCGATGCGCAGCTACTTCTACTGGGAGCCGCACTGCTTCGACATCCCGATCTGCTGGTCGATCCGGTCGATCTTCGACGTGATGGACGGCCTCGACCAGATGACCGAGGATTTCGAAAAGGTGCTGCCCGACATCGACAACCTCGACCGGCTGATGCCCCGGATGCTCGAGATCATGCCGCCGATGATCGAGACGATGGAAAACATGCGGACCACCCAGCTGAAGATGCAGTCCACCATGGAGGGCCTGCAGCTTCAGATGGAGAAGATGATGGAAGGCCAGAACGCCATGGGCAAGGCGTTCGACGAGTCCAAGAACGACGACTCGTTCTATCTACCGCCCGAGGCATTCGACAACCCCGACTTCAAGCGCGGCATGAAGATGTTCCTGTCCCCCGACGGACACTCGGTGCGGTTCATCATCTCCCACGAGGGCGACCCGATGTCCGAAGAAGGCATCTCACACGTCACGCCGATCAAGCACGCCGTGCACGAAGCGCTCAAGGGCACCCCGCTGGAGGGCTCGAAGGTCTATCTCGGCGGCACCGCAGCCATGTTCAAGGACATGAAAGATGGCTCGCACTATGACCTGATCATCGCCGGCATCGCCTCACTGTGCCTGATCTTCATCATCATGCTGCTGATCACCCGCGCGGTGGTGGCCTCGGCCGTGATCGTCGGGACGGTGCTGCTCTCACTGGGCACCTCGTTCGGGCTCTCGGTGCTGATCTGGCAGCACATCATCGGCCTGCACCTGCACTGGATGGTGCTGGCGATGTCGGTGATCATCCTGCTGGCGGTCGGCTCGGACTACAACCTGCTGCTGGTCTCCCGAATGAAGGAAGAGCTGCACGGTGGGCTGAAGACCGGCATCATCCGCGCCATGGGTGGCAGTGGCTCCGTGGTCACCTCAGCGGGCCTGGTGTTCGCGTTCACGATGATGTCGATGATCGTCTCCGACCTGAAGGTGATCGGTCAGGTGGGCTCCACCATCGGCCTGGGCCTGCTCATCGACACCCTGGTGATCCGCTCCTTCATGACACCGTCGATCGCCGCGCTGCTGGGTCGCTGGTTCTGGTGGCCGCAGCGGGTGCCGTTGCGGCCGACGCCGGCGGCGCAGCAGGTCGCCACGCTGCGGTCGTCGTCCGAGCCGGTATCGGTCGGCTGACGCCGTCGTCAGGTCGGTCGGACCACGGCGACCGGCGCGTGCGCCGACTGCACCACTGCCTGGCTGACCGAACCCAGCAGCATGCCGGTGAAGCCGCCGCGGCCGTGGCTGCCCACCACCAGTAGCTGAGCCTCCTGCGATTGCTCGACGAGTTGGTCGGCCGGCCGGTCATCGACCACCACGCGGCGTACCGTGACGTCGGGGTAGCGCTCCCGCCAGCCCGCCAGTCTTTCGGCCAGGGCCAGTTCGCCTTCGGATGCCATCGCCGCCGTGTCGATGCCGGGAAAGTCCAGCAGTCCGGTGTCGTGCCAGGCATACACCGCGACCAGTTCCACCCCGCGCAACGAAGCCTCTTCGAACGCCAGCGCGGTTGCGGCCTCCGACACCTGTCTCTTATACACA
>NZ_JRMM01000157.1:0-9273 GCF_000972905.1 Mycobacterium sp. UM_Kg27 | reverse complement strand
CCCCGCCGGCATTGTTGACCAACACCGTCGGCAAGCCCACCGTGGCAAGGGTTTCCGCCATTGCCGCATCGACCTGGCCGGAGTCGCGGACATCGATTGCGCAGGCATGACCGCCGACCAGCTTTGCGGTCGCTTGGGCTGCTTCGGCGTCGCGTTCCCAGATCACCACCCGAGCGCCGAATTCCGCGAAGCCCTCGGCGATACCGCGGCCGATTCCCGAACCGCCGCCGGTGATGACCGCTACGCGTCCATCGAGTGTCGCCGTCTCTGCGCGCAGGACCACTACTGGTCCCCGGGTTTCTGCCGTCCCGGCGGCTCGGCTATCGGCCGGACGAGCACTTCTTGTGCGGTGCTGGCCACATGGCGGCCGGTGTCATCGACCATGGTGCCGTGCACCAGGGCGCGGTGTCCGGCCGTGGCGACGGTCTGCTGGGTGTAGAGGTGCCATCGATCGAAGTGGACTGCACGGTGCAGCCACACGCTGTGGTCCAAGGTCAGGCCGGTGTGCGTGGCATGGTCGACCGGCTGCGGGTGGGCACGAAACGCGGTATCCACCAGCAGGTAGTCGCTGGCGTAGGCAAGCAGCACCGCGTGCAGCTGGTGATCGCCGTCGATTCCACGCGGCAACCGCATCCAATGGGCACGCGGACCCGGCGCTTGGGCGCCGCCCAGGAAGACCGGGGCTTCGGCGGTGCGAACTTCCAGCGGCGGGGGCCGTTCTATCCAGGTGTTCCCTCGCCCGGCCAGGTATGGCGGGGCGTGCTGCACCCAGTGCTGTAGCAGCGGAAGGGCTTCCGGTGCAGGCCCGGGCAACGGCACGGGGTCGGCGTCTGTGCTGTCCGGGCTGGTGTCGAAGGACACCGTCGCCACCACGAGGGTGCGACCGCCCTGCTGGATGGTGACCTGCCGTGCCGACATGGTGCGCCCGTCGCGAGTGCGGTCAACGGCGATCTCCAGTGGTACGCCCGAGTCGCCGGGACGCAGAAACGACGCGTGAATGGAATGGGCGGTCAGCTCGGGGACCGTGGCCGCGGCCGCTGTCATCACCTGGGCGATGAGCTGGCCGCCGAAGATCCGGCCGAACCGGCCGGCCTCGTTGTCCGCCCGGAATCGGTCATCGCCCAGTGAGTGCAGCGTCAGCACCTGCTGCAGCCGGTCCAGCGCGTCGAGCGTGGCGCGTTCCAGTGGGCTGCCGGAGCCGAGCAGGGGACCGCCGTAGTCGGGGTGAGCGGAGACCTCGGACGCCGACGTCTGCACAAGTTCCTCCTCACCCGCTGTGGCTCGTCCAGGGCGGGCTGCCGGCACGGGTAGCCGGTGACGTGACTGCTAGCTCATTTAAGTAAATCCGGGCTACGTAGGTCAAGGGTGGAGCCCGAACCGCGCGCCGGCAACAACGCGCGCTCGGATCGACCGGGGGCACTTCCGAAGGTAGCAGGAACTCCATCCGGTGCGGGTTTCCGAATCGCCTCCCCGCCAATCCGTCCGGTCGTCCGGTTGCAGCCGTGACTTCGGGATGCATTGGCAATTATGACCGTTCACCTGTTCCGTTGCTTGGACATTCTCAGCAACAACCGATCGATACGGAGAGGCAAACTTTCTGCGGACATGAATCCTGGTGCACACCAGCATTGTTCGCGAGACATATGCCATGTCAGGCGAACTCATCCGGTAGCGCAGACGTGCTCGTTCGAGTTGACGGCGGCCAGCGGTGATGCCACCATGGCCGCGAACGCACCTCGCTAGGTGAGGCGTCTGTACGGATACAGGCCACTGACCTCAAACGTCGAGAGACGCCCAGGGTCAGGACAGCTCTTCCCGGCTTAAGGGTTGAGCCCAAGTGGCTTTCGGCACATGACTGGATACGCCGTGCAGTGCCAAAACTCTGTCGAGAGGGGTGCCGTCCGGCCAACTCTGCGCTGGTTCGGTTAGCTCCGATGTGCTTACCACAACGGCATCCCCGTATGCCCTGGCCGCGAGGAGGTGAGAGCGACTTTGAGTCCGAGCGATAGTCCCTATCCGAGATCGACGACCATGTCGTTCGAATCCTGCCCCGGCGCCGCCTTCATCCTCTGAATCGGTTCGCCCTTACCGCATCAGCGCTGTCCGCGTCGTGGACGTGTGCTGCTTTGGCGCGCGACTGTTCTTGTGTGGCGGCGAAATTCGTCATGTCCTCTCGAAGGAGAGTCTCCGATGTCTTTTGTGTACGCACTGCCCGAAGATCTCATCGCGACAGCGGCCGATCTGCGCGGTGTCGGCGACACGGTATCCGCGCAAAGCGCCGCTGCCGCAGCGCCGACCACCGGCGTGATTCCCGCCGCCGCCGACGAGATTTCTGCACTGACCGCGGCGCAATTCGCGCGGCATGCACAGATGTACCAAGCGATCAGCAAGCGCGCCGCGGTGGTGCACGAGATGTTCGTCAAAACCCTGCAGCACAGCGCACAGTCATACGCAGCGACCGATACCGCAAACGTTATCTCGGTCTACTGAAAGGGCTTTGGCTAATGGACTACGGATCGATGCCACCAGAGATCAATTCGACGCGCATGTATGCCGGAGCAGGATCAGGGCCGATGCTGGCCGCCGCGGCGTCCTGGAATTTACTGGCAGCGGAATTGCGTTCGGCAGCAACGTCGTTCGAATGGCTGGTCGCGAGCCTGGCCAGTCAAGGCTGGTGCGGGCCATCCGCATCGGCGATGGCGGCGGCTGCCGAGCCCTACTTCGTGTGGTTGAGTGTGACCGCCGAGCAGGCTGAGCAGACCGCGGCACAGGCCTACGCCGCGGCCGAGGCGTATGCCGTGGCCCACGCTATGACGGTGCCGCCGGCCGCGATCGAGACCAACCGCGTGCTGCTGGCGTCATTGGTCAAGACCAACGCACTGGGACAGAACACCCCGGCGATCGCAGCGACCGAAGCGCGCTACGGCCAGATGTGGGCCCAAGACGCGGTGGCGATGTACGGCTACGCCGCAGCTTCCGCCACCGCCACCCAACTGATCCCCTTTGCCGATGCGCCGGAGACCACCAGTCAAGACGACGGCACGCAGGCCGCCGGAGGTGTGGACCCTGCTGACGCCCACACCCAGCTACCCGATGCGTTACGGAGCCTCGCGTCGCCGGCGGAGGGCTCGCGTCCTACGGATCCGGACTGGCACTGGACGAAGTTTTTCGACGGCCTCTTCGACGGAACGTGGGGCCACGACGACGGGTCGGGTTTGAACATCAATGCCCAGCTGTGGAACACGATCGCCGCGACCGGCATTTTCGACCCCGGTGGCAACATCGAGGGGTTTTCCGGGTTGGCCACGCTCGGCTTTCTTGCGCGCGGCATGGATGGCGGCACGGCCGCCCTGGCCCGCGGCGGTGTCGGGCCCATGCCGGGCATGGCCCTGGCGTCGACGGCCACTGGTGGGCTGGAGACCGCGGCCCGCGCTGCCGGTGGCAGCAGTTCCCCGGTGACCGCGGGAGTGGGCCGGGCCACCCTGGTCGGGTCGTTGTCGACGCCACCCAGTTGGGCGGCGGCAACCCCGACGGGAGCTCCTGCCGCTGGGACGGGTAGCGGCTGGACCGTCGCCCCGGAAAGCCGGTCGATGACCGCGATGCCTCCCCCGATTCCTCCGGGCGGCGCCGGCCGCAACGGCAGCTATGGTCTGGGCACGCCGCGCTATGGCGTCAAGCTGACCGTGATGCCGCGGCCCGTCGGGGTCGGTTAGCCGGCGCGGTGTGCGCTCGAGTCGGCGATCTCCGGCGAGGTCGCCGGCGTGCCCTGATAAAGCCGTATCACGCTGATCACCACCACCAGGCCCATCATGAACCAGGTCATCTCAGCGGACGTCTCATAGATGTCGGCCAAGGCAACGGGCACGCCCTGGATGGTCGTGGTGGCATCGCCGGCGCGCAGCAGCCCGAGATTCACCTGCAGGCCCAAACCGAACCAGATGATGGAAGGCATCAACAAAGCCGATCGGGTCGAGGTTGCGGGGTCGCGTCGCCACCGTCGTTCGATCACGGCAAAGGTCTGAAACAGCACCCACCCGGTGATCAGCCAGCCGATGTAGTTACTCAACGGGACACCCAGGACCCCACTCGGTGATCGGTAGGCGAACATGTGACGCACGTAGGCGCCGATCGGATCGATCACCAGGTCATAGCCACCGACGATGAGGGTGGCCACGACGGGTGTCACCACAACGGAGAGCCGCCGATTGTGGATCTCGCCCACAATCACCCGGGCCAGAATCCACGCCAACCAGGCCAGAATCGCCCACGCCGCCACGACAACCACCGGAACGTCGAACGCGCGAGGCCCTTCCGCGTAATGGACGTAGAAGCCGAACGGGAAGCCGGTCGCAATACTGCACGCCTCCAGGCCGAGACCCACCGTCGCGGCCGTGGCGAAGTAGGCGACGGCTCCGGCGGGTTTATAGAGCGTCAACGTATGGAGCACCACGAACGCCGCCAATGCGGCACCCGAGATTGCTTCGGCTACAGCGGATATCGATCCGGCACTCAATGCCGTCGTTACCATCGCGGCGATGTAGATAGCAACGAGGCACCAGCCCGCAACCACGAGCGGGGCTCTAGGGGCGCGCGGAGTCGTCGGCGATGATGTGCTGGTGACGGGCGTCGACACGCACCGAATCGTAGCCGTCGGCGACTCGTTCTCCGGGCAAAGCAAGGATGTTCGGGGAAAAGCATTCCGGGTTCCCGGCGCGGGCGACACAGTTAACAGCTGCCACATTGTTAACATCGGCCCGTGCCTGACTCGCCGCGGACTTCCCACCCTCGGAACCACGTTTCCCGACGGGACGCGCTGCGGTACGCATCCGCCGCAGCGCTCACCGGGCTGGGCGCGGCGTCGGCCGGTGCACCGACGGCTTCGGCTGCGGCTCCCACGCTGATCGACTACGCCATGCGTCAGATTCCCGCGCAGGACATCCGTGCCGCGGGCCATGCCGGCGTCATCAACTACGTGTCGACGTCGCGGCCCGGCTCCAACTTCGGCGCCAAGCCGATCACCCGGCCCTACGCCGAGTCACTGACCGCCGCGGGACTGGTGATCGTCAGCAACTTCCAGTACGGCAAGCCCGGCGGGACGGCCCCGTCGGACTTCACCCGGGGCTACCCCGGCGGGGTTGCCGACGCACGCACCGCCTGGCAGATACACACCGCCGCCGGCGGGGGCCAAAGCGCGCCGGTCTTCTTCAGCGTCGACGACGACATCGACCGCAACACCTGGAACACCGTGGCACTGCAGTGGTTTCGCGGAATCAACTCGGTACTGGGAGTGCAGCGAACCGGCGTCTACGGGGGCGTGAACGTGTGCCAGTGGGCGGCCGCCGACGGTGTCATCGGAGTCTCACGCACACCCGGTAAGCGGTGGGCCTGGCAGACCCGATCCTGGTCACGTGGTCAGGTCGATCCCGGGGCAGTGCTCTACCAGCGCATTGTGAGTACCGCCTCGAACCCGGGGCCCATCGTCGGTGGGATAGAAGTCGACGTCAACGACGTCCTGGCCCAGGACTGCGGCCAGTGGAATCTACATCCGTGAGGTCGTGCGACCGATCAGGACCCGCTGGCCCAGAAGAGTGCCAG
Organism: Mycobacterium sp. UM_Kg27; assembly: GCF_000972905.1. Taxonomy (NCBI): domain Bacteria; kingdom Bacillati; phylum Actinomycetota; class Actinomycetes; order Mycobacteriales; family Mycobacteriaceae; genus Mycobacterium; species Mycobacterium sp. UM_Kg27. The sequence goes on along the minus strand of NZ_JRMM01000157.1, from coordinate 3,678 downwards.
GGTAAGCAGCACGACACACGCGAGGCACGTGTAGACGCCCAGAGATGCTGACGCCATGAGTGGGCTCCTGTCTGCGAAGACTTGGTCGGTCTCGATTCGTTGACGGCCGATCTACGTCCAGCTGCGTAGCTGGACGGCCGTGCCGCGATCGCCACTAAGTTAGCCGTCCACCTCGGCCGCAGTCAACAAACGCTCCAGAGCCCCCGGGGGCGCCAAGGACTACGCGGTTTCCAGGGTGCGCAGACCGACGCTGTCGCGCGATTCTCGATCCGAACGATCCGGGCAGGCGCAGACCGACGATCAAGGAGACGCAGATGAGCTTGAACACCGCCGTACGTGCTGAGAGTCACGAGCCGAACGATCTGGTTCCATCGCGATACGCGGTACAGGTCGGCGACATCGAGGTGCTGGTGATCAGTGACGGCGTGCTGCCGATCAACGCCGCGACCATGGCCACCAACGTCGACTCGTCCCGCCTGGCGGGCTGGCTCGACGACATGTTCCTGCCGCCTGACGTCATCGACTGGCCGTTGAACGTGGTCGTGGTGCGCTCCGGTGACCGGACCATCCTCGTCGACGCCGGCCTCGGGATGGAGTTTCCGGACTTTCCGCGTGCAGGCCAGGCAGTCCGTCGGCTGGAGGCTGCCGGCATCGATCTGTCTGCCATCACCGACGTGGTGCTGACCCACCTACACATGGACCACGTAGGGGGACTGCTCACCGACGGGGTCAAAGCGCGACTGCGTCCGGACCTGCGGATCCACGTCGCGGCCGCGGAAGCCGAGTTCTGGGAGGCGCCCGACTTTTCCGGGACCAACATGCCGGCTCCGGTTCCGGACGCGCTGCGATCGATCGCCTCGCGGTTCTTGGACGAATACCGTAACCACCTGGTCCCCTTCGAGAAGTCCTACGAGGTGGCCCCCGGCGTGCTCGCCACACGTACCGGCGGGCACACCCCCGGCCACAGCGTGGTCCGGCTAGCATCCGGTGATCACCGACTTACCTTCGCCGGCGACGCCATATTCCAGGTCGGATTCGACAACCCCCAGTGGCACAACGGATTCGAACACGACCCGGAGCAGTCGATCGAGGTCCGGGTCGGCCTGCTGCAGGAGCTGGCATCGACCGGCGAAGCGCTGGTGGCCACTCACCTCCCGTTCCCGTCGGTGTGCCACGTGGCCGCCGCCGGCAACGCCTTTCGGTGCGTACCGGCGGTGTGGGATTACTGAGCTGTGCTCGCTGACTGCCGAAACCCGGCCAGCTCCCAGTCCTCGTCGGCGATCAGGTTTCGCCAGTCGACCGGCAGCGAGTCCAGCGCGTCCTCGATGCAGAACCACACCGACTCCAGCGGCGAGGCACCCGGGGCGGCGGCCGTAATCCGGCTCTCCACATCGTAGTTCGGGGCGTGCGGTGCGTCACTGAACGGTGCGAGCGCGTTGATCGCGTCCATGACGTAACGCCGCAGCTCGGCGTAGGGACGACCGCGCAGCTCTTCGGGCAGAATCGGCCTGCCAAAGATGTAGTCCTGCGCGGCATGGCCGTAGGGAACTTCGAGCTTGTGCGGCAACGGCTCCTCGGGCAGGCCGCCCGCGAAGTACACCGGCACGATCGGCATCGCCATCTCGATCGCCATGTCCAGCAGTGTCGACGTCAGCCTCTCCACCCGCTGACTCGAGCTCACACTGCGGGTCCCGTCGGCGTGCACCATGACCGACACCCCCAGCGCCGCGGTCTCCCGCTTGAGTTCGTCGACCAGACCGAAGAACTCCTGGGGCTGCTGCTGGTCGAAGTAGCGGAGATGGCCCAACTGTTTGCCCGCCGCCGCGTCGATCATCCGCAGCAGATTGCCGACCCAGCCGGTCTCGTGTTTGGCGTGGCCGATAGTGACGACTTTCGTGCCGGTCAGCCACGATCCGATGGTGGTGCCCAACAGTGATTCGACCTGCACCTGGTGGTTGGCCAGCAGCAACACCGGCCGGCCGTGCACGGCCGCCATCGCGGCCGGATCGGTGACCACCACGTGGCGTACATAGCGCGACAGCACCGCTCCCAGGGCCAACTCGCCGAACCAGCCATCCGGCATGCCGGCGCTCTCGGTCCACCAGGCTCGGACCGGCTCCCAGTCGGTTTCCGCTGACGCGCTCGCACGGCACGCACCCGGCCCGAGCTTCTCGACGTCGACCGTGATGCGCTCCAGCGGCAGCGCGGGGCAGCTCACCTTTCCGTCGATGACCTGAACCTGAGCGGGGTGGACCGCATTGTGGACTGCGTCCGCGACCGCTTCCTTGGTCACGATGTCGACCATCAGCGAATCGCCTTGACTGTCGGTGCCGTACACGGCCTGCAGAGTGCCTTTGAACCAGTCGAGGGTTGCCATCCGGGCGGTGTCGAGTTCCAGTACGCCGCGCCCGAGTCGTTCGCTCAGCGACAGTCCCGGGACCGCCTGCCGGTCACCCATGAAGGCGCGTCGTTCGGGCCCGCTGACCTCGGCCAGCGGTCCCTTGCTCAGCAGGAACTCGGCCATCCGGATACGGGCCCAGGGTTTTCCGGCGACGCTGAGCCACAGGTCGAAGGTCGGCATACGGCGTTCGTCGTCGTCGAAGCCCACGAATCGGGCTTCGACATCCACGGTTCCGGCCACCGGGGTGTCGGAGTAGAACCGGGCCGAGAGGATGCGGCGCGGGAACCCGACGTCGGGGTCGCTGGCATCGGCATACGATGCCGGATCGGCGGTGTCGGTGGTCCACACGCTCATCGCGGTGTGCGGTACGACATGCAGCGCGCCGTCCAACAGCCCCGGCTGCAGTTCGCCGACCGGAACGGCGCAGCGCTCGATCGCGAGCGTTCCGGTCGAGCCGTTGCGGCCGATCCGGGCACCCTCGGTCAGGGTCGCAAACGCCGGGCCGTGAAAAACCGTTCCGTCATAGGGATCGGCGTAGGGCACCGCACCTTCCAGCGGGGCGGGCGGCTCGGGTTCACCGCTGTACTGTGCGGCGGTGACGACAACGGCGTGCGCGTGAATTTCCCAGCGGGACAACTCTGCTCGCGGCGCATCACGCCAGACTTCGAGGCGGCCCTGGAAATGTCCGGCCTCCGGCGTCTGCTCCAGCACGACCCGCAGCTGCTTCGGGGCGTCGACCACGACCCAGCGAACCATCTGGACATCGGTGATCTCGACGACCTTGGCTCCGCCTGAGGCACCGGCCGCCGCCTGGGCGAACAGGTCCATGACCGACATCATCGGCAGCGACGGGATCACGTACGTGGGGCAGTGATCGACGACCCAGGAGTCGTTGACCGGATCGAGCGTGACTTCCATCGTGGTGGTCGCGGGCGCGGTGTTCTGCACCGCGGCAGCAGTTTCCGCCGACGGCAGCGATGCCGGAGCGGCTGCACCCGCCGCGCTCCCCGGTACCGCTGCCGATGTGGTGATGGCCCCGGCAGCTGCCGGCGACAGCCGCTCCTCCGGGCCTGCCACGATGCGCATGCCCAGGTTGCTGGCGGTGTAGATGCGCTTGTCGTCCACCCACAGCGATGCCTCGGCCACCGCGAGGATGCCGGCGTCCTCGCGGACGATCCGGGTGATCTCCACCTGTGCGGTGATCTGCTTGTTGGTGGGGATGATCTGGCCGCGGTACCGCCAGGTCATGGCGTCGTGCAGGGCCTGTCTCTTATACA